>JAEZEM010000532.1 GCA_023417745.1 Pseudomonadota bacterium | reverse complement strand
TGCGGTTCGTGCGCCAGCGCGACCTGGAGGCCTCGCTGGCCGCCGATCCCGAGACCATGCTGGCCGCCCTGGACGCCGAAGCCCGGGACGAGAAGGACCGCGAGGCGCTTTTTGCCCTGGCCGAACTTTGCTACCGCGAGGCTGTCAAAAGCAAAAGCGATCCGGCCAAGGCGGCCATGTTCTATCTCTCCAGCGCCGTCTATGCCTACGTCTATCTCTTCGACGACACGTACCGGCCGATCCTCGACGTCTACCATCCCTATTCCAGGCAAGCCATGGAGTTCTACAACCGCTCCTTGGCCAATGTGCTGCTGTATGCCCGGGCCACCGATCTGCGCTACGCCAAGGGCAAGGAACTTCCCTGGCTCATGGGCCGGGTGCGTCTGGCCGAGCGGCGCTCGGAGCTGACGTTTAGCCCCGAGGAGGTGGAAAGCTTCCATCTGGCCTACGAATTCGACGTGCGGGGACTTTCGCCCCAGCAGGTGCGCCTGGGCCTTGGCGTGCCCGTGGCCGTGGTGCGCCGCCCGCCCGAGGGCGACAAGCTCGCCCCGGCCGAACGTTTCACTCCGCCCGTGCGCCAGACTTACGCCGCCACCATCTTTTTGCGTTTCGCCCCGGTCGCCGACGCGGCCAAACCGCGCAACCGGATCTACGAGGCCGATTTCGAGATCCACGACCCCATGAAGACCGACGCCCTGGACGTGGCCGGCCGGCGCATCCCCCTGGAAAGCGACCTGACCACGCCCCTGGCCTTCATGATGCAAAACACCCCCGAACCCAGCGGCCTGGAGGGCATGATCAATCCGGCCGCCTGGGAGAATCTCACCCGCCTCTACATGCTCCAGCCCTACGATCCCAAGAAGATCCCCGTGGTTTTCGTCCACGGGCTGCTCTCCTCGCCCTCCACCTGGGCCCCCATGCTCAACGGCCTCATGGGCGACCCCGAGCTGCGTTCCCGCTACCAGTTCTGGTTTTTCCGCTATCCCACCGGCAATCCCGTGCTCTTTTCAGCCGCCTCCCTGCGCGCCTCCCTGGACGAGGCCCGCCGCGTCTTCGATCCCGCCGGCAACAATCCCGCCTTCAACGACATGGTGGTGGTGGGCCACAGCATGGGCGGCCTTTTGACCAAAACCCTGGTGGAAGACAGCGGCGACGATCTCTGGAACACCTTTTCCAAAACCCCGTTGGAGACCCTTAGCGTGTCGCCCGACGTGCGCGACGCCATGCGCCGCACCTTCTTTTTCTCCCGCCGACCCTACGTGACCCGGGTGGTCTTTATCGCCACGCCCCATCGCGGCTCGGAAATGGCGCTGGGCATCGTCGGCAAGATCGGCCGTACGCTCATCACCCTGCCGCTGACGGTCCTCAAACCCTTGGGCGCGGTCACCGCCGCTCTGGCCCACGCCGGCAAGGCCACGGACGCCGAAAAGGACGCCGCCGACAAGGTCGCCACCGGCGTCGACAGCCTCTCGCCCAACAACAAGACCCTCAAGATTCTGGTCGAAAAGCCCCTGGCCACACCCTACAATTCCATCATCGGCAACGAGAAAAAGGCCGACGTCGCCGGCGGCTCCGACGGCGTGGTGCCCTACTGGAGCTCCCACCTCGACGGCGCGCAATCGGAAAAGGTCGTCCACTCCGGCCACAGCGCCCAGGACCACCCCCTGGCCATCCGCGAAGTGCGGCGTATTCTGCTGGAACATTTGAAGGATGCGCCAGCGCCTGGGGCGCAGTAGGAAGAGGGGGAGCGCCTCCGGCGGCCGGGGGCCTGAGGCCCCCGGACCCCCATATGGGAAAAGGGGGGAGGGCAGGCGCGTTTCCGACGGTCGCGCTCCGGTTTTGTTGGTTGTCACGAGATTGTCACACGGCTAGGGCCTTGCCCCCGGCCGGCTTGCCGCCTATACCTTGCCCGTCACGAAACCGCCTCGGTTTCGTCACGCTTCGGCCATGCCGGGAGGGGAAATGTCGCGGCGCTCCATTACGCTCAGCCACCTGCTGTGGACCTGGGGATTTTTTCTCCTGGTCTTAAGCGGCGTTTTCATCTTCGCCGCCGGCCGGGCCGAGCGGGCCGCCCTTACCGAGGCCGAAGAACGGGCTCGCCACTCCCTGGATCTGGCCCAGTATCTCCTGCGCTCCCATCCCACCTTCGGCGGCGACGCCGATCTGGCCGCCTATGTGGACAGCCTGGGGCCGCACCTGGGCTTTCGCCTGACCTTCATCGTCGCCGGCCGGGTGCTGGCCGATTCCGACGTGGGCGCGGCCGGGGTCGGGGTCATGGAAAATCACGCCGACCGGCCCGAGGTCAAAAAAGCCCTGGAAGGCGGCTTCGGCCAGGACCTGCGCCTGAGCCGCACTCTGGGCCGGGACATGCTCTACGTGGCCCAGGCCATCCCGGCCGAAGCCGGGCTGCCGGCCGGCATCGTGCGCCTGGCCCTGCCCGTGTCGTCCCTGCGGGCCGAGATCGGGCGCTTCCGGGAAACCCTGCTCGCCGTCCTGGCCCTGGT
>JAEZEM010000482.1 GCA_023417745.1 Pseudomonadota bacterium | reverse complement strand
CGGCGTCCCAGGCGTCGATCAGGTCTTCCAGGCAATATTCGAAAAAGCGCGACTTGGCTCCGGTGGAGCCTTCGGAGCCGATCTCTTCCTTGTCCCAGAAAAGCACGATCTGGGTGTGCTCGGGCTGGGGCGCGTCGAGCAGGGCGGAGAGGGCCGTATAGACGCAGACCCGGTCGTCCTGGCCGTAGCCGCCGACCAGCGCCCCGTCCAGGCCGACGAACCGGGCCGACCCGGCCGGCACGGCCTGCAGCTCGGCGCTGTAGAGGTCGGGTTCGGCGATGCCGTACTTGGCGTGTAAAAGATCGAGCACCTTGGCCTTGATGGCCTCGCTGCCGTTCTTGGCGGCCTTGTCGGCGTCCTCGCCCTCGGCCTTTTCGGGTTTGTCGGCCGGGGAGTGGCCGATGAGGATATTGAGCTTTTCCGCCTCAAAGGCTTCGGACAGCTTTTTTTCCACCTGCCGGTAGGCCAGGTGCGGCAAGAGGTCGGGAATGGCGAAGACCGGATCGGCCGCGTCCTCGCCGATGGTCACCGGCACCACCGTGCCGTCCTTTTTGGCGACCACGCCGTGCAGGGCCAGCGGCCGGGCCAGCCACTGGTGCTTGCGAATGCCGCCGTAATAATGGGTCTTGAGCTGGGCCACGCCGCAGTCCTGATAGAGCGGGCGCTGCTTGAGGTCGATGCGCGGCGTGTCGCAGTGGGCGCCGACCAGGCGGAAGCCTTCGCGCAGGGGTTTTTTGCCCTTGCGGGCGACAAAGACGGTCTTGCCTTTCATGACGCGAAAGACGGCGTCGCCGCTAAAATCGTCGTCGCATTCGGCAAAGCCGGCCCCGGCCAGGGCCTCGCGCACGAAATGCACGGTTTCGCGTTCGGTTTTGCAGGTGGAGAGAAAGGAAACGTAGTCGGCCGCCAGGGTCTGCATATCCTGGCGGACTTCGGGGGAGGCATAGGCTTCCCAGCAGCTTTTGGCTTCGATGGTGAGGCCCTGTTCGGCCGGTGTGGTGTTTTCGGAATCGCTCATGATGCGGCTGGCTCCTTGGGGGCAAAACAATGCTGGATGTGGCAGGCGGGAAGTCTCCGGCGACCAAGGGGCGGCTCCCCCTTGGAAGTCCGCTGTGCCGGACAGCAGCGTGTTCCCGTCCGAAAAAGGTGTTCGATGGTCCGCATAAGCGGAATCGTTTTCTATAATAAGGGTCCCCAGCCTGGCAGGGAATCCCTTTTGTCATGTATTACGATCCAGGGCGCGTTCCCGGATCGGGCGCTGGCCGGACCATGGTCCGCCCAGGCGGTCAGCCGTCCAGGGCCTGGACCAGGACCTGGCGCACGAGTTTCAGCTCGTCGTCGGCCAGCGTCCGGGGGTCAAGCAGCAACGCGTCATCCTGGGTACGGGCGACCAGCGGTGGATCGGCGCACAGCAGCCGCTGGCGCAGGGCGTCGGGCGAAGGCGCGTCGGCCAGGGGATGCAAGGCCACCAGGGTGGTCGGCAGATCGTGTTCGGGATAGGCCCCGCCGCCCACCCGGGAGGCTCCGGGCAGCGTTTTGACCGCATACAGCCCATTAAGGGCCTTTCGCAGCAGCCCGGCCAGCTTGCGGGCTTTTTGGGCGAGCGCTTCGGGCTTGGCCGTGATCATGGCCAGGGTCGGGATGACGGTCCGGGCGCGCTCGGGGTCGCGGTAGAGGCGAAGCGTGGCCTCCAGGGCGGCCAGGGTCATTTTATCGATGCGCATGGCCCGGTTGAGGGGATTTTTGCGGATGGCGGCAATGTACTTGGCCTTGCCGACGATGATGCCGGCTTGGGGGCCGCCCAGCACCTTGTCGCCGCTAAAGGTGACCACGTCCGCGCCTTCGGCCACGGCCTGCTGCACCGTCGGTTCTCCGGGCAGGCCGCAGGCCGCGAAATCGGTCAAGTTGCCGCTGCCGAGGTCCTCGATGACCGGCAGTTCCAGGCGTGCGCCCAGTTCGGCCAACTCGGCCAGCGAGACTTCCTTGGTGAACCCGACGATGCGGTAGTTGGAGGTGTGGACCTTCAGCAGCGCGGCGGTTTCCGGGCTGACGGCGTTTTCGTAGTCGCGCAGGTGGGTGCGGTTGGTGGCCCCGACCTCACGCAGCACGGCCCCGGACTTGGCCATGACCTCGGGGATGCGAAACGAGCCGCCGATCTCCACGAGCTGGCCCCGGGAGACGATGACCTCGCGGCCCTTGGCCAGAGTTTCGAGGACGATCATGACGGCGGCGGCGTTGTTGTTGACGACCAGCGCGTCCTCGGCTCCGGTCAGGGTGCGCAGGATGTCGACCACATGGCTGTAGCGGCTGCCGCGCTCGCCGGTCGCCAGATCGAACTCCAGGTTGGAGTAGCGCAGGCAGGCGGCGGCGGCGGCGGCGGCGGCCTCGGGGGCTAATAGCGAACGGCCGAGGTTGGTGTGCACCACCACGCCGGTGGCGTTTATGACGCGCCGGAAATGCGGCCTTGCGGCGGCGGCGACTTGCCTGGCGCACTGGGCAAAAAGGAGATTGTGGTCGAGCTGGGCCGGCTCGGTCAGGCGGCCGGCGCGGATGTCGTGGCGAAGCCCGTCGAGGTAGTCCGTGACCGCGTCGCGCAGCATGGCCCGGGGCAGCGCAGCCAGGGCGGGGTCTTGGGCGAGGCTGCCCAGGGCGGCGTCGACCGGAGGTAGTAGGCGAAACAGGTTTTGCACGGCGATCTCGGGGGTTGGCGTTGGCTGTCCGTCAAAGCGCGACATGTACCCCGAATCGGGTCCGAGATCAATTTTGGCGGTCGGCGAAAAGCTCGGCCAGCAAGTACATGGAGCCGCACACGAGCACGGTTCCATCCAGGCTTCCCACGGCCTCAAGGGCCTCGCGCGGTCCGGCCACGGCCACGGCGCGCTTCCCCAGGCGGGCGGCGATATCGGCCGCCGGCCGGGCTCGCGACACGCCGGGCAGCTCGGGCACGATGATGGGGCCGGTGGTCAGCCGAGCGGCCACCGGGGCCATGGCCTCGAAGTCCTTGTCGCCAAGACACGTGAAGATAAGCGCCGTCGGCGAGACGAGCAGGGCCTTCAGGGCGGCTTCCAGGGCGGTCAGCGCCGGCAGGTTGTGGGCGCTGTCCAAAAGCAGCGCCGGGGCCATGCCCGGCAGGCGCAGCAGATGGAGCCGTCCGGGCAGGAAGGTCTCGGCCAGGGCGCGGCGCACGGCCTCGGGCTCAGGGACAATGCCCATGGCCTCGGCGCAAAGGGTGAAGCCGGCCAGGGCCAGGGCGGCGTTTTGGGCCTGATGCGGCCCGACGAGCCGAAGCTTCACGTCCGGGACGTCCAGACGCTTGGGGAAAAGGAGCGTGGCCTGGCGCGAAGCCGGATCATAGGCGGCCAACTCGGCCACGTCGTAAAGCCGCGTGCCGCGAGCCAGCGCTTTGCGGCGCAGCACGGCGGCGGCCTCGGCCGGTTGGGGGCCGGTGACGGCCCGACCGCCGGGGATCAGCGCTCCGGCCTTGTCGACGGCGATGTCGGCAAGTGTTGGCCCGATGATCGAGGCGTGGTCCAGGCCCATGGGCGTGAAAAGGGTCAGGTCGCGGGGCAGCGCCGTGGTGGCGTCGCCGGCCCCGCCCAGGCCCGCCTCATAGACGGCGGCCTCGGCCCCGAGATCGGCAAAAAGCCAGGCGGCCATGGCGGTCAAGAGTTCGAAATAGGTGAGCCGGCCGCCTTCGCCGCGCCTGGCCACGGCGGCCTGGACGGCGTTGGCCGCCCGGGTCCAGTCCTCTTCGGCAATCTGCTTGCCGCCAAGGAGGATGCGCTCGCGCACGCTCACGAAATGGGGCGACAAATAGAGCCCCGTGGGCAGGCCGTGGGCGGCGAGCAATCCGGCCAGCAAGGCGGCGGTGGAACCCTTGCCGTTGGTGCCCACCACCTGCACGGCCAGATGGGGCAGGCTCTCCAGGCGAAGCCCGGCCAGGGCCGCGTGCATTCGCCCGGGGCCGAGGTCCATGTGAAAAAGCCCCAGGGAGTCGAGATGGGCCGCAAAGGCGGCGAAATCAGGAAAATCAGATGTCGATGCAGTCATGTTCTCGCAGGAGCCGGTAGTGGTAGCCGGCCAGTTCACGGGCCAGTTCGTCCACGATGACGGCGGCGAACGGGGCCTTTAAGTGGTAGATGAAGATGTCTGGCCGGGCGTGCAGCTTGTTGAGTTCGGCGCGCAGCAGCTTCGGGGTCAGGTGCTTGGAGGCCATGGCCAGGGCTTCCATGGAAGACGGGAACGAGGCCTCGGTGATCAGGTTTTGCAGCGTAAAGGGCAGGGCGTCCATGGCCTTCCAGAACTCGTCGCACGGGCCGGTGTCGCCGGTGTAGGCCAGGTTTCGCGCCCCGCCGTCCTGCCACAGGACGAAGCCCGAGGCGGCCTTGGCGTGGTTGACGGGATAGGCGGCGATGCTGACGTCGCCAAGGACGACCGGCACGCCCGGGGTCATGGGGGCGTAGGTCAGCACCGGCGAATCCGTGGGGATGACGGTGAAGTCGGGCCAGATGGTGTCGTTTAAAAGATGGGTGGAAATGGCTTCGAGGACTTCGGGCAGGCCGTGGATGGCCACGGGGGCCCGGCTGCCGGCGACGAAGAACTCGATAAGGTTGTCGGCCAGAAACAAGATGTCCTTGATGTGGTCGAGGTGGCTGTGGCTGACGAAAATATGTTCGAGCCTGGCCTGGGCGGCGAGGTCGAGGGAGGAGGTGACGGAGCCGGCGTCGAGGAGGATGGTGTCGTTGACGCAAAACGAGGTGAGGTTGTGCCCCGGCAGGTCCGAGCCGGAGCATCCGAGCACGCGCAGCTTCATGCCAGTCTCCTTGTGGCGGGCAATGTCCCGGGATTTGCCAGTGTGAGCCGCCAGGAGCCTTTCGTCAAGGCCGGCCTTGACCGGACGGGGCGGCTTGTTTAGGTTTCGAGGCCGTGCGCCCATAGCTCAGTCGGATAGAGCATCTGCCTTCTAAGCAGACGGCCCGGGGTTCGAATCCCTGTGGGCGCACCAGAATAAAATCAAGGGGTTAGGTCATGTTTGGCCTGACCCCTTTTTCGTGTGGATGACCGGGGTGGATAACATCTTGGCCAACCATACGGGATAACGCGAAAATTTTGGATGACATTCGGGTAGACGTTGCCCTGCCAGAGGCAGCCAGCGGGCTAGCCGGCCCGAAATGGCGGGCTTTTCTGATCGGGCAGGGGGCGCAAGGAGTATTTGAGGCAGATGTGTACGGCGGCGCGCGATTTGGCACTGATTTGCGCTTTCGTTGGCACTTGATCACGCGGCCTCACGCTTGGGGTATGGTTGGACTGACAGGCGGAGACGTTTGCGCCAGGGGTGTTTCAAAAAGAGCACATAACGGAACTGCCGGAACTGGTGACGGGTGGCCCGGCTGAGATTCTCCCGGAGGAATTGGGCGCGACCCCCTTGTTTGCGGTGCGCGGTCAGCATCAGGACATGAAACCAATCCCCGTCCAGGTGCCAGAAGGTCGTCAGATGACTGCCGCAGTACAAGAAGTTGCTGGCTTGGTAGACCACCCCCAACCCGCCGCAGCGTTCGTCGGCGAAGCTCTGGACCCAGGCCACGGTCGGACAGGCCCGGCGGATGTATTTGACGGCAAAGCTTATCGCCTGGCTTTCCGTGTTGCGCGGACAGGCGTCGTCCAGCCACATGCGGTTGAGCTCCAGGTATTCGCCGACCTTCGTTCCCTCCACCACTTTGCCGGCCAAGTGCGGATTTAGGGCATACCCGAATTGGAGCACGCCTCGGAACTGCCCCTGGTGGTAAACGCCCAGATGCACGTAGCTGTTGTTGACCACCCGCTTGGAATAATGCCTGGCCACGATTGTCTCCCGTGCCCTGGCCGCCGGGATGGCGGCCAGGTAGAGGTCGTGCTTGCCGAAACCTTGCACGCCGGTTTCGCCTATCAGGTAGCCCGGCTGGTCGCCGGTCGGCGGTTCATACGGACTCGGTTTGGGCGGATGATACGGTCTGGCCATTGGCGCGCTCCCTGGGGGAGGCTCCATGGCCTTCTGTGATGGGGCTCGCGGCCCTCACGTGGTTGATG
>JAEZEM010000304.1 GCA_023417745.1 Pseudomonadota bacterium | reverse complement strand
TGGGCCAGGCCCTGACACCCCAGGAACGCAGCCTGTGGGGCAAGTTCGTGGATTACGTGCGTGGCTGGCTGGTCAAGAACGGCTGGGCCACGCCGAAGACGGCTGACCTGCGCGCCCTGCTGCAGGAATCGCTGGTGCGCATGACCAGGGAGAAGACCGTCCAGGGCGGCGAGCCTGCCGCGAGGTTCTCCGTTCAGGGCCAGGGCGATTACCAGCGCGACCGCATCGCCTTCGACGGCCAGCCCCGTGAGCCTGTGGCGGAACGCGCCAGGGAGTTCGGCCGGGAGGGTTATCGGCGGTTCGTGCACAAGGACCAGCCCATCGTTGACCTGGCGGCCCGGGCCGATTCCGTGGCGGCGCAAAACGTCGAGAATCAGGTGCGCCGACTGCGAGGCCTGGGTGGCATCGCCGAGGAGATGTTGGCCGGCAAGGGGGCGCTGCGCTACGGCATCGACGGCCAGGAGACGACGTATGTTCCGGGGACGAAATCCCTCAAGGACATCCTGGCCCCCTTGAAGAGCGAAGAGCAGTACCGGGACTATGAGAGCCTGCGCGCGGCCGAACGTGAACGCGCCCTGGCCATCCATCGCCCGGACGTGCGCGGCAACGACCAGGCCCGGGCCGAGTTCGAGATTCGTCGATTGGAGCGCAAATACGGCCAGGACGCCATGGCCATGCTGCGCGGCGTGTCGGCGGCGCATCGCCAGTTCGAGCGCGACGCCATCTTGACGCCTTTGCATGAGGCCGGATGGATCTCCAGGGAGGCTTACGATGCCATCCTCAAGGCCCCGGAGAGCGAGTATTACGCCAGCTTCCACCGTGAGATGGAGGACGTCGGGAAGACGTCGGTCGGCTCCCGGGACGTGGTCCGCAAAATAAAGGGCAGCGAACGCAAGGTCCTGCCGTCCACCGAGGCGACCATCGCCAACGTGGCCAGGGCCGTGAAGCTGGTGGAGACGCTGAAGCTGCACCAGCAGATCGTGGACTTGCGCAACCTGACGCCGGACCTGGCTGAGGAGATCAAGCTCTATAAAAAAGGCGGCCTGGCCCCGCGTGATGCGCTGGTGACGGTGCAAAACGGCCAGAAGACCTACTGGAAAGTCCCGACCGACGTGGCCCGGGCCCTGGAGGCGTTCAACCCGCGTGAGGCCAATGTCATCGTCCAGGCCATGGCCATCCCGGCCAAGATGCTCCGGGTCGGGGCGACCATGGGCCTGGAATTCATCGCGCGAAACCCGATCCGCGACCAGATCAGCGCCTTCATGTACTCGAAGTCCGACGGCGGGAAATCTCCTATCGGCTACAACCCTTTCACGGACTTCACTCGGGGCGTCTTCCACACGATCAAGGGAGAGATCGGCGGCGGATCAGACTGGTACAGCGAATGGCGGGCGGCCGGCGGGGCGGAAGCGTTCATGACCTCCCTGGATCGGGAGGCGGTTCGGGTCACGACGAAGGACTTGGTCGGTTTCAAAACAGGGCGAGACTCTTTGGGCTCTTACGTCAGGAACCCCAAGAAGGCCTTGGAGGCTTTGTTGTCTCCTCTCCAATCCATCTCGGAGTTCGGCGAGAAAGGGACGCGAGTCGGCGCGTTCATCAAGGCCCGGGAGAGAGGGATGACGCCACTTGAGGCCATGGCCGAGTCTAGGGACCTGACCCTCGATTTCTCGCGCATGGGTTCGGACACACGCATCCTAAACCAGATCGTGGCGTTCTGGAACGCCAACGTGCAGGGCGTGGACAAGATGGCCCGAGCGCTCAAAGAGCGGCCCGGCATGACGTTGCTTCGGGCCGGACTGGGCATCACCCTGCCGTCCGTCCTGCTGGCGATGCACAACCAGGGCCAGCAGTGGTATGAAGAGCTCCCGGCCTGGCAGAAGGACTATTTCTGGTGCGTTAAGGTCGGCGACACGATCTTGCGCATCCCCAAGCCTTTCGAGCTCGGCATCCTCTTCGGCTCTCTGCCGGAACGCATCGTGGACTTCGCCTACAAGCGCGATCCCCAGGGGTTCAAGGACGTCGGCCGGGCCGCGCTGGATGCGCTCACGCCGGGCTGGATGCCCACGGCCGCCCTGCCGCTGGTCGAGTCCATGACCAACTACAGCTTCTTCCGGGGAAAGCCCCTGGAGAACCAGTCGGTGCAGTCTCTTCCGCCGGGGATGCGCGCCAACTCCGGCACGTCGGAGATCGCCAAGCGCGTCGGAAAGCTCACCGACGTCTCCCCCATCCAGCTCGACAACTGGTTCCGGGCCTGGACGGGCAGTATGGGCAAGATGGCCCTGGATGCTGGCGACCTGGCCCTCCGTGACCCAAACATCCCGCCCGTGGCCAAGACCGCCGCAGACGTGCCCCTGGTGCGCGGCTTCGTGGCCAGGGAACCCATCGGCTCAGGCGAGTCCGTGGACCGGTTCTACAAGAACATGGAAGAGGCCACCCAGGCCAGCCAGGGGCGCAAAGCGTTGATTGAGGCTGGAGACCAGGCTGGGGCCGGGCAGTACGACCGCAACGCCTTCTTTGCGCCATCGGCCCGAGCGCTGTCGCAGAAGTTGAGCGACATGCGCGCCGAAATCGCCGGCATCCAGGAATCGCCGAGCATCAGCTCTGAAGACAAGCGGCTACGCATCGACGCCATCAACCGGCAGATCACGGCGGCAGCCAGGGAATTCGACGAGGCCTATCGGACCGGGCAACTGACGCCGGAGATCCGCTACCTCGGCGAGCGGTCCAGGGTCCACGAGGCCTTGGACCAATACAAGGAGCTCATCCAGGCCGGCCGTGCTGATGAGGCACGGTCGCTGGTGAAGTCCTCCGGCCTGGACACGAAAGCCGGACTGGTCAAATGGGCCGACGCCGTCATGGCCAAGGCCGGGAAGCTCAGGCGCGCCGCCGATGACAGCCCTCGCCTGACGCCGCAGCAGCGCCAGACCTATCTGGACCAGGCCGACGCGCTCACCAAGCAGGCGCTAGCCGAATTTGAAAAACGCATAGGAGGTGCGCGGTAATGACAGCCCCTTACACCCTGCTTCTGGTACCGAAATTCCGGGCCATGGCCCTGGACGGATCTCCGCTGGCCGGCGGCTTTGTCCAAGTCTACGAGGCTGGATCGACGACTCCGAAAACCAGCTACGCCGACTCCGGCATGGCCGCGGCCAATCCCTGGCCTGTCGTGCTCGACGCCAACGGCCAGGCCGACATTTGGCTTGCTGGTCCCTACCGCATCGTCGTCTCCGACGCCCAGGGCGTGCAGCAATACAGCGTCGATCACCTGTTCGGGCTGGGCGGGGCCTACGCCTCCATTCCCGACCAAGACGTCGGCAAGATCCTCTGCTGGGGAACTCCCGGCGGGACGCTCATCAACTCCAATATGACCATGGCTGACATCGAGGCGGCAGTGCATGCGTTCAACACCGTGACCATGCTCGGCGGCGGAGTGGTCGCCGCAGCGGCTGGCGACGCCTCGGCTGGAGTGCTGGACGACAAGCTGCTTGTGGCCGGCGATGTGACGAAGACCATCAGCACGGACGGCGGAGGGGTGAAGAGGATGACCCTCGGAGTAAACCGCCCCATCGGTTCAACCCTCTACCTCGCCAAAACTTGCGGCGCTTTCTAGGAGACACCCATGGCCAACACCTCGCCCATCTTCCCGCTCACCCCGAAGACCAGCCCGGCAACCATCGTCAACGCCGACAGCACGACCAAGAAAACCCTGTTCACGGCGGGGGCCAACGGCTCCAAACTGGACGCCGTAAAAGTCCTTTCTGACGACACTGCCACCGTGACCCTGAGTTTCTACGCCACCAAATCGGGTACGGACTACCTGATCGGCACCGTGGCAATCAGCCCCGGAACGGGTGTGACCGCCGGCACCAGCCCGGCCGACGCGTTGGAATACATCAACGACGGTTACGCCCTGGCTATTGAGGCTGGCGTTATTATCAAGGTGACCGCGTCCGCTGCTGTCACCTCGGGGAAAACCGTGACGGTCATCGCGCACTCGGGGGACTTCTAATGGGTAAAAGCTCCTTCGACTACAGGGAAGAGCCCACGCCGTCCTCTGGGAGTTCTTCCCCGTGGACTGCGGCGTTGTCAGTCGGAAAAAACATCTTCGACTACTACGATACCAAAGGAAGCGTAATTATCTCCGGGGCCACTGAGATCGACAATGTCGAGGACGGCCCTATAGTCGTTGCCCGATACGACATCCTGACGCTCAACGCGGTTCTTACCACGAAACACCGCTGCCGGGGCCTCGTTGTCATGTGCGACACCCTGGTCGTTGGCGCTTCAGGCGGCATCAGCATGGTAGGGAAAGGAGCGAAGGGCTCACCATCCTGGCCGTCGTACAACATTTCCATCCCTGAAACAGTCACTACCACGGCCAAATACATACGAAAAAAGGACTACCTCTACAATCTACGTTCTCTGGGTTGGTTCATCGGTGATCCTGTCCTGGCGGCGCTTGGAGACAAGGCTATCGGTGACGCCACGGCGACGTTGACCGATGGTACTCGGTTGCTCGCCGCCTCGGGGTGCGGAGCAGGCGGACCAGGCGCAGTTAAGGGCGTTGCACCCACAAACCAAACCGACTCCGCCGCAGGGGCCGGAGGTGCGCCAGGGGCAAGCGCCACTGGAGGTGGCGGTGGCGGTGGCGTCACGGTCTCGTCTGGCAACTACCTCATGTCGGCGGCGGGCGGTCCAGCCGGCCCCGGATGCCCTTGGAGTGGCGGGGACGCAGGGCAAAGCGTTTCTGCCGCTGGTTCTGTTGGCGCTGCGGGCTATGCTTTCGGGGCTGGTTTATCCACTCCAGGGGGCGTCCTCATTATCATCTGTAGGGGTGTAGCCTCGTTGACGTCCGGCCATTCGTTCTCCGCCAAAAGTCTCGACGCCGGCACCAATTATTCCGGGTCTGCTGGTGGCGGGTTTGTCGCATTCATCGCGGCGACAACGTCGGGCGCTCCCTCGTTGTCTGCTGCGTCCGGTGCGTCCGGAACCCTAGGCGGCAAGGGGGGAGATGGGGCGACCGTCGTCAAAAATTGGGCCGAAATGGGGTGGACCTAAATGAGCACTCTTCCCACCGTCAATGTCACAGTCAACATCATCGACGCGGGTGGCATCCCCGTTCCTGGGGCGCTCATCGTGTTCAGGCTTAACCGTTCGGCGGCCGTTGGCGGCGTGATCGTCCCGATCAACGTTACAGCCACGACCGGTGCCGATGGCCAAGCCGTCGTCCCATTGTGCCCCAACGCACTCTGCGGAGGGGCCTACAGTGTGCGCATCTCGGTGGATGGCGTCCCAGACACCCGGGGCGTGGCGGTCGTCCCGAACCGGGACTGCCTACTTGATGAAATTTTCCAGTCGGTGCCCTACCCTGGGCAGGATTACATCGAGGCGGCTATTTCCAGCCTAACCTCCGTAAACTCGCAAATAGACGCACATATCGCCGACAATGAAAACCCTCACGACGTGATTGCGTCTCAGGTTGGCCTGGGCAACGTCACCAACGACGCCCAGGTCAAACGGGTCGAGATGGGCATGCCGGGCGGCACGCCCACTCTGGACGTGGACGCGCGGGTGGTCCAGGACCCGGCCAGCGCCTCGACCACTCCCGCCCCTGGGGCTATCCCCAAAGCGGGCCTGTCCGGCCTCCTCGACGCCTGGATTTCCGCCGCGTCCACGGCCGTGGCCGGGCTGGTCCAGCTCGCCACCAACGCCGTGGCATGGGCCGGGACGAGCACGAGCCAGGTTATCACGGCGGCGGCGCTGTGGTATGTGCTGTCCCTGGCAACACGTCTGCGCATATCTTCCGATACGACGATCTACGTGTCGCCGACAGGTAACGATTCGACGGGAACAGGGGCAGTTGGGTCTCCGTATGCGAGCATCTACAGGGCTTTATTGAGCATCGCTGGTAAATCAATTGACGATGGATTCATGGTAACAATACAATGTGCTGACGGAACTTTTAATATCAGTAGTTCAGTCGTTTTCAGTCATGACAATTCCGATCGTATAAAGATTCTCGGAAACACTTCTGCCGAGACAACGGTACCAATCGTCAGCATCGACACTACGGCCAAAACTATCACCGTGGCCGGGAATTATGTGAGCAATTCCGATGCCACGAAAAATATTCAAAATGGCGATGATATTGACGTCATAAACTCCAGCACCAGTGGCATAAATGGCGTGTATACCGCTACTGCTGTAAGTTATAACGGAACTAACACCGTTGTGACATGCTCTGGTGATACGTTCGTGTCGTCAACTGTTGGCGGCGCTAGTCTCGTCGTGAAGCCGTGCAACAGGTGTATTATCTCCGGCAGTTCCGGGCTGATATGCTTCAACATCACAAAAAATCTGTCGCTTGTTTCTGGATTTAGGTTCAACGTCTCAGGAGCGGGGTCAAAAGCCGTTCTGCTTGACAACGCCAAGTGCACTGTCGGAACGAAAATTATTTGTCACGGGGCAGAAACAGGAGTCCAGGCCAGCAACGAGTCCTATGGATTTGTGCAGGGAATATCATTCAAAGGCTGCGCGCTGCCGTTGGCCGCCTACTATTCCACGTTGGCCAGCAACACCCAAAAAATGATTTTCCATGGGGTGACGACGCGATGCGTGACGGCCATGTTTGATTCGTTCGTCTATCTGGCAACGTCGGCGGTCATCATGAATAGTTACGCGGCGGATTACTCTCCTGCGGCCAATACGACAGGGTATAACGGCAACTCCTATATCCAAGTGAGCTAGGACATGAAAATAATTATCAATACAGCAGGGACCATAGAGGCGTATTGCCCTGATAGTTTAGACGCCTCCGGCCATTACCCAAGATGCCTCATCCTCACTATCCCCGACGGCACGCCCGTGAAGATCGGGCAGGCCTGGGAGGTGTCGCTGGAGCAGGCCGTGGCGGCGCGCATCTCCGAAGCTACCGCCGCCTGTGACGCCGTCCTGGCACCCCTGGGTGTCGAGTACGGCCGCTGGGAGACGGCGACGTGGGATCAGCAGTACGCCGAGGCGACGGCGCTCATGGCCAACCCGACCGCGGCTGTGCCGCTCATTACGGCGTTGGCCCAGGCCAGGGGCATGGACGTGGGCGTCCTGGCCCAGCGGATCATCCGCAATCGGGAGACGTGGAGCGTGCTGACCGGTTCGGTCATCGGGCAGCGGTTGGCCATCGTGGACAAGATCAACGCGGCCACGAAGGTGGAGCAGGTGATGGGCGTGGACGTGACGATCACGCTGCCGGGGTAGGGAGGCGGTGGCTACAAGTAGGGCCACAAAATGAAAAACCGCCCCGGTTGCCATCACGGTTTCCGGGGCGGTTTTTCATCATCTGTCTACATCAGGCCTTCAGTCAGTAATTTTTATCACAATTCTGACATCCGCACCCCTGCGGCTATCTGGGCGACGAGCGCCATGCCTGCACCTGCGGCGACGCCGAGGTGCGGCGCTACCGCTCGCGGCTGTCTGGGCCGCTTTTGGATCGCATCGATTTGCAGGTGGAAGTGCCGGCGGTGCCGTACAAGGAGTTGCGGGCCGAGGCCTCGCCCACGACCTCGGCCACCATGCGGGAGCGGGTGCTGGCTGCCCGCGAAGTGCAGTCGGCGCGCTACGCCGGGCTGCCGTTCACGGTCAACGGCCGGCTGTCCGGGCGGCATCTCTCGGCTCACTGTCGTTTGTCGGAAGAGGGGCACGCCTTCATGGAGGGCGCGGTGCGGCGCTTGGGGTTGTCGGCCCGGTCGCATACCCGGGTGCTGCGCATCGCCCGCACCATCGCCGACCTCGACGGCGAAGCCGGGCTGCGGGTGGAGCATCTGGCCGAAGCGGTTAATCTGCGGGGGCTGGATCGGCAGCGGACGCCCTAACTCGCCGGCTTGTCCTTGACCACCTTGGCCACGGCCCGCAGCAGCACGTCCATGTCGCAGGGCTTGGTCACGAACTCGTCCATGCCGGCGGCCAGGAAACGTTCGCGGTCGCCTTCCAGGGCGTAGGCCGTCAGGGCCACCACCGGCAAACGCCGGTTCGTGCCCGGCACCTCGCCGTTGCGGATGTGGGCCACGGCGGTCAGCCCGTCCATCACCGGCATCTGAATGTCCATCACCACCACGTCCACCGGCTCCATGGACAACCGCCGCAAGGCGTCCTCGCCGTTGCCCGCCTCGATGACGTCGTGGCCGAGCTTGCGAAGCCCGCGCGCCAGGGCCAGACGGTTCACCGCCTCGTCTTCCACCACCATGATGCGCAGCCGCGGCAACCGCACCGGCTCGCGGCCCTCGCCGTCGTCGTCGTCCATGGGCGGACTGGCCAGCCACAGCGGCACGGCCAGATAGAACGTGCTGCCGTAATCCGGCCGGCTCTCCACCCGGATGCTGCCGCCCAAAAGCTCGGCCAGTCGCCGGGCGATGGAAAGCCCCATGCCCGTGCCGCCGTAGCGCTTGGTCAAGGGCTCCTCGGCCAGGACAAAGGTGTCGAAGATGGCCGCCTGCTTGGTCAGCGGGATGCCGATGCCGGTGTCCGAGATGGCGAATTCCAGGCAAACGCCGCTGAAATCCGCCGCCACCAACACCTGGCGTTGGGCCATGGCCGCCAGCGGCTCCAGACGCCGGACATGCACCGTCACACTGCCGGCTGGGGTGAAACGGATGGCGTTGTCGATGAGGTTGGAGAGAATCTGGCGCAATCGGAAGGGGTCGCCCAGGAGCTTGTCCGGCAAGGTTCCGTCGAGTTCGAAGCTAAACGACAGGCCGGCCAGACCCGAGCGTACCGAAAACGAGCCACGAAGCGACTCCGTCAGCCGGCGCAGGCTGAATTCGCGCAGCATGGGCGACAGCGACCCGGACTCGACGTTGGCCAGCTCCAGAAGATTGTCCACGATCTCGATGAGCCGGTCGGTGGCGTCGCGTACGGTCTGCCAGTATTCGTTCTGGCCGGCCGTGCCGCCCTCCAGCACGGCCAGCTGGGCCATGCCCAGGATGCCGTTTATGGGGGTGCGCAGCTCGTGGCTGATGTTGGCCAGGAATTGGGTCTTGGCTTCGCTGGCCGCCTCGGCCCGCCGCCGGGCCGCGACCAAGTCTTTCTCGACGCGTCGCCGGGCCGCCGCCATCTCGTAGAGCACCGTCAACCGGGCAAGCCCTCGGATGTCCCGTTCGGCGTAGGTGTTGGGGGCGTCGGCCAGCAGCAGCACGCCGATCACCCGTTCCTCACGCCGCAGCGGTATGGCCAGAAACCGCGATACCCGCAAGAACGCCGGGTCGGGCGGACCATAGCCGTCGAGATCGGCGGTGTGGTCACACCGCACGGGCTTGCCGGCGTTGAGAGCCTCGGCAAAGGGGCCGGCGAAGCGGCCGGCGTCGTCGGGGAACAGCGTGCAGTCCTCGGGCGGCATGGAGCGAATGGCCCCGTCGGTCGTGGCCACGGCCAGCCAGTCCAGGCGTCCGGTAGGCCGCGAGGACATGCCGATGGCCCCGAGGAGGCTGCCGGTCAGCCACAGGGCGTGGCGCAGGGTCCGGGCCGCCAGTTCCCGCAGATTGCGGCCGCCGTCGGCCAGATCCAGGGCCGTGCGCGACATGGCCGCGCCCATGCGCAGGGCCTGGCGCAAAAGCTGCGACGTCCGCTCCCGGCTCTGGGACAGACGCAACAACTCCAGGCCGTGGGAGGCGTCGTCGGCCATGCGGGTGAGCAGCCGGACTTCCTCGTCGCCGAAGTCCCGGCGCGACAGCTCGAAGATGGTGAGCGCCCCGATCACGCGCCCAGCCTGGCGCAGGGGAAAGGAAAAGGCGCTGTGGTAGCGGTCAAGAGGCGCTGGCCGATTCGGCCAATCGTGGAAAAACGCGTCGTCGTGCATGTCGGCGACGATGACCGGCTGACCCAGGCGGATGGCCGTGCCCGTGGGGCCGTGGCCCCAGAGTGAATCGTCGTAGCGCACGCCCAGCGTATCCAGCCAGCTGCCGTCCTCTCCGGCCCAGGCCGCCACCCGCACCCGCTTTTCCGTTCCGGGTTCGGCCAGCCCCACCCAGGCCAGACTGTAGCCGGCTTGTTCGACTAAAATAGTGCAGATGCGCTGGATGAGGCTGTCGCGGTCAGTGGCCCGGAGCAGTTCGTGGCTGACCGCGCCCAGGGCCACCAGTCCCCGCTGGGTGCGGGCCAGGGCGTCGCGGATGCGGTCCGCTTCGGCCTCGCGGTCGGCCAGGACTTGACGCAGCCGGAGCTGGCGGTCGGTGCACAATCCGACGAGCACCGCCGGCAGCCCCACGCAAAGGGCCAATACCGCGTAGAAAAGACGCAAATCGCCGGGGGCCCAGACCAACCACAAATGCTCACGATACCAGCCGGCCGCCAGCACCAAAGCCACGGCAAGCACCCCCGCCGTGGCCGCGCCGGCCATGGGGGCGATCCAAGAACCCTTTGCAGGGGGTATCGGGTTGGACTGCGCCACGCTCACCTCGCCAAAATAATAGATACACCGCCCGAGAGAAAAACGGAAGCGGCCCGGGCAGCGTCCCGTCAGATTGGGGGCGACCCGAGCGACGGACAAACGCCACGCGACGGTTGACGGAAACGCCCGGGACGGCGTATGGACATCGTCACCAATTTCACGATCGACCCGAAGGAGTAAGGATATGAGCATGGTTTCGGAACTTATCACGAACATGGGCCATTCCACCGAGCAAGGCTTCTTCGGGGTCACGGCCATCTACGTGTACATGGCCATCATCGTGACCTTCGCCTTCATCCGCATCCGCCAGTTCCTGAAAGAAGACCACCACTAGGCCGCGCCCGGCGTCTGCCGGCCCGACCCGATGTTCAAAGGCCGCTCCCCCCGGGGAAGCGGCCTTTTTGGCGTTCTCGGGTTCGCCTTGCGGCCAAACGGACGGCGGCCGACGTTTCCTTGCGCTGCTCGACGAACAGGCCGGGCGCGGCGGCGGTCAGGGCTTGCGCCACCGGCGGCCTTGGGCCATGCTGCCATCATGAAAGCAACACCGTTGTGGACGTGTCGGCGGCTGGCCGGGATCATGTGTCTGGCGGCGAGCCTGGCCTGGATGGCTCCGGCCCTGGCCGCTTCACGGATGGCGGTGGGATCGGCTCCCTTGCCGCCGCCGCGTCCAACCTCGTCGGCTCCGGCGGCCCAGGCTCCGGGAGCGGCCCAGGACCCTGGCCGCGAGGTCATGCTGCAAACCATCGGCATGTTGGCCGGCCAGGGGCTGTGGCTGGGCCGCGAGGCCCTGGCCGGCCTGGCCGGGCGGGCGGAAAAGCGGCTTGTCGACCGGGAACAGGCCGCACACGCCCTGGCCGACATGACCCGTTACATCGACGTGACCCTGGCCGTGTTCAAAGACCGGCTCATGGGGCGGCTTGCCCCCGAAGAGCGGCGCGACCTGACGCTTTTAATCGGCTACTACGAAGCCTTCCGGGAAGCGGCCACATCCCTGGCCGTCTACCTCGGCGGCGAAGCCGGCGGCCGAGCGGCCTACGAGGCGGCCATGGAACGCCTGGGCGCGGCGCTTAACCAGATCAGCCTGGGCGGCCGGCCGGCTCCCTAGGCCAGAATCGCCCATCTTGCCAAGGCGTCTGGAGTGTGCCACAAGCCAGATTCGGAGGCTTGGCCGCGTCTTGCGGCCTGCCCCAAGCCAGGAGATGGTTATGCGAAAATTGCTCTGTCTGTGCCTGCTGGCCGGCTTCATGGCTGCGGCCGTGGTCGCGGCGAGCGAGGCCGAAGCCCGCCCGCCCTGCCCGCCGGGCTACTTCTGGGACGGCCCCAGGGGCTGCATGCCCTATCCGGTGGCCGTGCCGCCGCCGCCGCCGCCGGGCTACTACCCCTACCCCTATCCGTACCCGTATGTGCCGGCCTGCCCGCCGGGCACCTACTGGCGCGGTGGAGCCTGCCGCCCCGTGCCGCCGCCGGCCCCGGGCATCCAGCTCAATCTGCCGCCCATCTACATCGGGCCTTAGGTCCGGCCCGGCGTCCCCACGCCGGCCCAGGGCCTTGCCCAAACGACGGCCGTCGGCTGTCCGCCTGTGTCGCGGACGGCCGACGGCCGTTGCCGTTTGCGAGGGAAGCATGTCCTGGCGGATGAGGCTTTTTCCTGGACTATAGAAAAAAACTTTTTTACCAATGGGTAGAGATCGAATATATGATAAAATCTCTCGTTATATCCTGTATTCGCTGGTATCAACGTCATGAGTCTCCTTTGCATGCACGCTGTCGCTTTGAGCCGACCTGTTCTGAATATACGGCGCTGGCAGTGCAAAAATTCGGAGTGCTCACTGGATTATGGCTGTCAACGAAGCGTCTGCTTCGTTGTAGACCGCCAGATGGCGGCATAGATTATCCATAAATTGGTAAGTTGCAACTTATTAAAGGAGTATTTTACATGGAGTTTGAGTATAAGACGGTCTCTGCACCCATGGTTTTAAGCATAAAAACACAAAATGATGCTGATCAAGCCATCGCAGACTTTGGATTGCTTATTAACAAGGAGGCGGTAGGGGGGTGGGAATTTCACAGCATGGAAAGTATAACTACCGCAGAAGCCGCAGGTTGTTTTAGCGGTGGCAAAGAAAAGATTGTTAATTATAATATGCTGATATTTAAAAGAGTTATCTCAAAAAGTGGTCCCAGGGGGAATTTGTAATATCGCATAATAGTGGTGGAATTCACAAATTCAAATCCCCGTTCATCGGTGAACGCCGATGCAGCTCGGTGCACACTTGTAGTTCGTCGAGCGACCGGCGTGAAGGCACTACTGGGAGGTGCCGGTCCTGTCGGATGGGCGCGCGAAGAGCGTAACACCCAAAATGGACCGTCCGCGACGGCTGCCCGGCGGGATCAGGGCTTGTCGGCGGCGTCCGGCAGTTCGGCCAAAAGGCGGGTCAGGGGCCAGGCGTCGCAGCACAGCTTGTGGATCGGGGGCGGCGGCAGGTCGGCGGCGGCTTGTTTCCGATCCGGGATGCCCGGCCGGCCGGTCAGGCGACAGCCCAGGCCAAAGGGCGGCAGATAGTCGAGGAGTTCCGGGCTGGTGGCTGGGACGGCCAGGCCGTCTAGCCGAGAGCAGGCCGGGCAGGCGGCAGCCGGGGCGTCCAGCTCCAGGATGAGCCAGGCGTCCGGGTCTCGGGCCAGGGCTTCCAGCAGGGCGACGGCCCGGGCCTTTTGGGCCTCGAAGAAATCCATGAAGGCATCGAGCTGGCCTTCGCCGGCCCCGGCCTCCTCGGCCAGATTCCACACGACCTGACCGCTGAGTTTGCTGAAGAGCTTATGCTTTTGCAGTATCTGGGCGGGAGTGGCGGGCATGTCGGACGACCTTTGCCTAGGGTTTGACGTAGGCATAGCCCTGGCGCTCAAGATCGACCAGTTCCACCACGCCGGCCGGCACGATGCGGCAGCAGGGACACAGGTCGGCCGGGGCGATGCCGAAATGGGTCAGCGCGTTGTTGCACACCCGCAAATCCAACCCTTGCTCGCAGAGCGCCGTCAGTTTGGCGCAGTTATCGTCGTCCTTGACCATGAGCTTGATGGCCGGCCCATTGACCAGCAGCACGGCCGTGAATTTCTCTTTGTCCAGGGCCTTGAGGTAGTTGGCGATGTTGCTGAGCGCAATGTTCAGCTCGTCCTGGCCCTGATCGAGATGGAACACGATGTCGTAGTGCATGGCGTCCTCGTTGCGTTCTGCTGCAAGGGAGGGAGAATTCCGAGCCGTCCGGAGATAGCCATCCAACGTTGAACCGCGCTTGCCATGACAACGTCCCCCTTTAACCCCTTTCAGGGGGTCCGGGGGGCTTAGCCCCCCGGCCGCCGGAGGCATCTTTATCTCTTCTCTTCTGTTCTCTTCTCTTCTCCCGCTACGGCCCGTCCTGTGCCCGTTCGGACGGGCGCATGTCAGGGCTGGTGTAGAAGAATTCGATGCGCCGATTGCGGGATTTGTTTTCGGCCGAGGTGGGCGGCACCAGCGGTTGGCTGTCGGCCAGGCCCACGGCGCGCAGGCGGGTGGAGGGGATGCCGGCTTTTTCGGACAGGTAGCGCACGGCGGCGGCGGCCCGGGCGGCCGAGAGTTCCCATTTGGAGGGATAGGGGCCGGAGCCTTCGTCGTCGTCGGCGTGGCCGCGCACGGTAAGGTTGATCTTGAAATCGCGCAGGATCTTGGCCACGCCGTCCATGATCTTGGCGGCGGCCGGGGTGATCTCGGCCGAGCCGGGTTTGAACATGACGGAGTTGTTGACCTGCATGAGCACACCCGAGGAATCGTTGCTCACGCCCGAGTTGTTTTTGACGTTCTGGTCGGAGGTGATGAGTTCCTTGATGAGGATGGCGATTTCGTACTTGAGCTTGTTTTCTTGGGAGAGCTTGAATTCCGGGCTGCCCTTGATGGCGTCGGGGCTGATGAAGGTGGGCACTTTTTCGAGGTTTTGGGTCTTTTCCTTGGAGGGCACGTTTTTGTCCTGGAAGACCAGGGACAGTTCCTGCTTGGTCTGGGGCTTGAGCGAGACGACCAGCCACAGGAGCAGGAAAAAGGCCATCATGGCCGTCACGAAGTCGGCGTAAGCCACCTTCCAGGAGCCGCCGTGGTGGCCGCCGTGGTCGCCGTCGGATTCGCGGTAGATGATGACGGTCTTGCCGTCATTTTTTCCCACGAAGCGCCCCTTCCATGTCGTCCATGCTCGGCCGCACGTCTTCGGGGATGGCCCGGCGGCCCATTTCCACCGATAAAAGCGGCGAGAAGCCGGAGTTGAAGGCGGCCAGCACTTCCTTGACCACGAGCAGCAGGTGCTGCTGGGCCTTGGCCTGGTATTCCAGATTGTTGGCCATGGGGCCGACGAAGCCGTAGCTCATGAGGATGCCCAGAAACGTGCCGACCAGGGCCGCGCCGATGCTGTGGCCCAGCACCTCGGGCGGCTCGTTGATCTTGCCCATGGTGAGCACGATGCCGAGCACGGCGGCCACGATGCCAAGGCCCGGCAGGGAGTCGGCCACCTTGGTGACGGCGCCCGGGGCGATCATGGCGTGGTGGTGCATGGTGGCGATGTCGGTGCGCATGAGGTCGTCGTAGCGGTGGGCGTCGATGCCTTCGGAGAGCAGGCATTTGATGTTGTCGCAGATGAAGTGGGCCAGTTGCTTGTTTTTGGCGATGGCCGGGTATTTGTTCAGCGTGGCCGACTGTTCGGGCTTGGAGACGTGGGGTTCCAGGGCGACGATGCCGTCGCGGCGGGCGATGTTGATGAGTTCGAACAGCAGGGTGAGGAGGTCCTGGTAGTCGCCGGCTGAGGGTTCCTTGCCGGTAAAGACGTGCATGGCGTGCTTGAAGGTGCCGATGGCGATGGACTTGGGCGAGGCGATGAAAAACGATCCCAGGGCCGCGCCGCCGATGATGAGCAGCTCAATGGGCTGGAACAGCACGCCCATATGGCCGCCTTCGAGCAGGAAGCCGCCGAAGACGCAGGCGATAACCACCACAATGCCGATAATCGCGAACATGGTTTACCGTAAGGGGCGTGCGCGGGCACGCCGATTCGTCGGCAGGCGGGGACGGCCCTGCCGGTGCTGTCTGGGAAAGACGCCTGGGGCGCGGTTGCCTTTGGTGTAGAAAAAACCGGCCCAACGGGCAAGGGGGGCGACCCGCCGCAGCGGTCCGCCCCCTTGTTGCGGCGCGTTATTTTGCGCCGTGGCACTTCTTGTATTTTTTTCCGGAGCCGCAGGGGCAAGGGTCGTTGCGCCCGACCTTGGGGGCTTCGCGGCGTTTGGGCTCTTTCTTGGCCTCCTCGGCCGACTCGGCTGGGCTGGAATACTGCACGTTGGAAGTCTCGTCCTTGTGCTGGAATTCCTGTTCCTGGACCTCGGAACGGATGCGCACGCGCGACAGCGCCCGGATGGCGGCGTCGCGCATGTTGTAGATAAGCTGCTGAAAGAGTTCGAAGCCTTCGCGCTTGTACTCCTGCTTGGGGTCTTTCTGGCCGTAGCCGCGAAGGCCGATGCCGTCGCGCAGGTGATCCATGGAGAGCAGATGCTCCTTCCAGTGGCGGTCCAGGCTGTCGAGGAGGAAGTAGCGGGCCACCTCTTTGTAGTGTGCCCCGGCGGTCTCGGCCAGCTCGTGCTGCCGGCTCGTGACGGCTTCCAGAACGGCCTGCTTTTCGGCCTCGCCGCCGTCGGCCAGTTCGATCTTGTAGTCGAGGATGTCCTCGATCTGGGCGGCGGCGACTTCCAGCCGCTCGGCATCGGGTTCGCCCTTGAGCGCGGCAAAGGGGGCGAAGATCTCGTCCACGATCTCTTCGATATGCTCCTGGACGAACAGTTCCGGTTCGGTGGAGCCCATGAGCTCGCGGCGACGGGAGTAGATGACCTCGCGCTGCTGGTTCATGACGTTGTCGTAGTCGAGCAGCTGCTTGCGGATTTCGAAGTTGTGGGCTTCCACGCGCTTCTGGGCGTTTTCGATGGCCCGGGAGACCATGCGGTTTTCGATGGGCTCGCCGTCTTCCATGCCGAGCTTGTCCATGAGGCCTTTGAGGCGATCGGAGCCGAAAAGGCGCATGAGGTCGTCGTCCAGGGCCAGGTAAAAGCGCGAGGAGCCGGGATCGCCCTGGCGGCCGGAACGGCCGCGCAGCTGGTTGTCGATGCGCCGGGACTCGTGGCGTTCGGTGCCCAGGATGTGCAGGCCGCCGAGGTCGGTGACGCCGGGGCCAAGCACGATGTCCGTGCCGCGGCCGGCCATGTTGGTGGCGATGGTGACCTTGCCGGCATGACCGGCCAGGGCCACGATCTCGGCTTCTTTCTCGTGATTTTTGGCGTTTAAGACGTCATGGGGCACGCCGGTCTTTTTGAGCATGTCCGAGAGCAGCTCGGATTTTTCGATGGAGACCGTGCCGACCAGGACCGGTTGACCGCGCTTGTGCAGGTCTTTGACGTCGGCGGCGATGGCCTCGAACTTCTCCCGCTGGGTCTTGTAGACCAGATCGGGGAAGTCCTTGCGGACCATGGGGCTGTTGGTGGGGATGGAGATGACCTCCAGCCCGTAGATCTCGCGGAATTCCACGGCCTCGGTGTCGGCGGTGCCGGTCATGCCCGAGAGCTTTTTGTACATGCGGAAGTAGTTCTGGAAGGTGATGGTGGCCAGGGTCTGGTTCTCGGCCTCGACTTCCACCAGCTCTTTGGCTTCCAGGGCCTGATGCAGGCCGTCGGAGTAGCGCCGGCCGGGCATGAGGCGGCCGGTGAACTCGTCGACGATGATGACCTGACCGTCTTTCACCACATAATCCACGTCGCGCTGGAAGATATGGTGGGCTTTGAGGGCCTGGAGCACATGGTGCTGCAGGGTGATGTTGGCCGGATCGAACAGGTTGTCGATCTTGAGCACGTCTTCCATGCGGGCCACGCCCTCGTCGGTGAGGAGCACGGTGCGGGCCTTTTCGTCCACGGTGAAGTGGGTTT
>JAEZEM010000228.1 GCA_023417745.1 Pseudomonadota bacterium | reverse complement strand
AGAGCATGCATTTGATGCCGACGCGACCGACCTTGCCCATGTCGCCCATCTTGGCGATGCCGGTGACGACGGTGCAGAAGATGATGGGCGCGATGATCATCTTGACCATGCGGATAAAGGCCGTGCCGAACGGCTGCATGGACTCGGCGAAGCCCTTGGTGGCCGGCACGAGGCCCAGGACGATGCCGGTGACGATGCCAAGGATGACCCAGAAATACAGAGACTTGTAAATCGCTTTGTGGCCGCTCATGCCCACGCTCCTTGGCGGGAAGCTCGTCCGCAGATCAGTGCGTCCCGCGTTTGGCCAGTTAGGCCGTGTAGTGCGCCGGGGACGGAGCAAGGCATTATCCGTCCCTTCCTCGCCGACAGACCCGTCAGGCGCTGTCGCGCCAAATGAATTTGCGCTATTAAAGGCAAGGAGCGTGCCAATTGTTCTGGAACGAAAGCTTGGGTATAATATACTTAATTTGTTGGATTTACGCTGAAGCGATCGAGAGGGGATTTGGTCTGGGTGGGGCACGCGTGTGGGGCGTTCGCGCCACACATGTGGCGCACATGTGTGGCGTATGCCCCGCATGTGCAGCGCCAGCGTCAGCCGATTCCCAGCCGGGCCATGTTTCGGTAGAGCGTGCGCCGGTCCACGCCGAGCAATCGCGCCGCCTGGGCGCGATTGCCCGCCGCCTGGCGCAGCGCCGCGTCAATGGCCTGGCGGGTGAGACCGCCCCGCCAGGGACGGCCGACCGTCTCCAGAGCCGCCTGGGGGGCGGGAGAGAGCAGTTCGCGCGGCAGGTGGGCGGCCATGATCTCGCCCTCCGGGCACAGCACGCAGGCGTGCTCCATGGCGTATTTGAGCTCGCGCACGTTGCCCGGCCAAGCGTAGTCCATGAGGATGCCCATGACCTCCTCGGACAGCCGGGTGATGGTCTTGCCGAAGTTGGCCGCGAAGTGGCGCAGGAAGTGTTCGGATAAAAGCGGGATGTCCTCGGCCCGGTCGCGCAAGGGGGGCAGATGCACCTGCACGACCTTGAGCCGATAGTAGAGGTCGGCCCGAAACAACCCGGCCCGGATGCGCTCGGGCAGGTCCACGTTGGTGGCGGCGATGACCCGCACGTCGGCCTTGCGCGTTTTGGCCTCGCCCACCCGCTCGAATTCCTTGGTTTCGAGCACACGCAGGAGTCCGAGCTGCAGGCGCGGCGACACGTCGCCGATCTCGTCAAGGAGGATGGTGCCGCCCTGGGCCGCCTCGAACCGACCGACCTTGTCCCGGATGGCCCCGGTGAAGGCCCCGCGCACATGGCCGAACAGTTCGCTGCCTAAAAGCTCGTCGGACAGGGCCGAGCAGTTGACCCGGATGAAGGGCTTTTTGGCCCGGGGGCCGCCGTAGTGGATGGCCTCGGCCACGAGTTCCTTGCCGGTGCCGGATTCGCCGGTGACGAGCACGGTGGTGTCCACCTCGCCGAGCTGGTCCAGCACGGGGTAGATGTCGCGCATGGGTTTGGATTTGCCGATGATGCCCCGGTGGCTGTGCAGGTCGGTCAGCCGGCGCTCCAGGTCGGCCAGTCGGGTGATGTCGCGGATGATGAGCACCGCGCCGACGAAATCGCCGGAGTCGCTGGAAAGCGGCATGGAGTTGATGACCACCACCCGGCCCGGGTTTTGGCCCAGGCATTCCACCCGGTATTCCACCACCGGCTTTTGGGTGGCCAGGGTCTCGCGCAGGGCGGCGAAACAGGCCCGGCGGCAGGCTCCGGCCACCACCTGCTGCCCGCCCGGGCCGGTCTTGATGTCGCCGACGAAACAGACGTCGGTTAGCGCCCGGTTGGTTTTAATGACCCGCATCCTTGTGTCCACCACCACGATGGCGTCGGGGATGGCCCGGAAGATGGCTTCGAGGTTGAGGCGAAAGCTCTCCTTTTCGGCCAAAAGCTCGCGCATCTCCCGTTCAGCCAGCACCCGTTCGGTGACGTCCTGGACCATGGGCATAAGGTAGAGGGGCCGGCCGGCCACGTCGCGAATCAGCCGCACCGACAGATGGACCCAGACCGTTTCGCCGTCCAGGCGCACGTAACGCTTGTCGATCTCGTAGCGGTCGAACTCCCCGGCCATGAGGCGTTCGGCGTAGCGCACGGTCTCGGCCACGTCGTCGGGGTGGGTGACGGCCAGCATGGATGTGCCTTGCAGTTCCGAGGCGGCGTAGCCGGTGATGCGACACAGGGCGTCGTTGACGCGAAGGAACCGGTAATCCAGCGACAGGATGGACGCGCCGATGGGCGACTGGTCGAAGGTGCGACGGAATTTCTCCTCGCTTTCGCGCAGCACGCTTTCGGCCTGCTTGCGGTCGGCGACGTCGCGCACGATCCAGACGCTGTGCGGGGGGCCGTCCTTGTGGGGAAAGCCGCTGGCCGAGACTTCCAAGGGCACGGTCTGGCCGTCCGGGCGAAGGCCGGTCAGTTCGCCGCGAAACCGGCCGACCCCGGCCAGGGCGGCCAGGGCGGCCCCGCGCCGGCCGTCCTCGTCGTCAAGGATGCCGGTGATGCCGGCCCCGGCCAGTTCGGCCTGCTTGCGGCCGAAGATGCGTTCGGATTCCGGGTTGGCCGTGACGATGGTTCCGGAAGCGTCGCACAAAATGACGCCGTCGATGCTGCCGGTGACGATGGAGCGGTAGCGCTCCAGGATGTCGTTATAGGCTTCCTCGGCCTGCTTGCGGGCCGTGATGTCGATGTTGAGGCCCTCGATGTAGCGGGGCTCGCCGGCCTCGTCGCGCACCAGCCTGGCCGCCTGGGAGATCCATTTGACGGAGCGGTCCTGGCGGTAAAAGCGCGTCTCCAGCCCCGTGACTTGGCCGTCGGTGGACAGGCGTTCCAGCAGCCGGTCGCGGTCGGCCGGGTCGACGTAGAGTTCGGCCCGCAGGTCGGACAGGGCGGTGATCATGTCGGCCGGGCCGTCGTAGCCGAGGATGTCGGCCAGGGCCGGGTTGACGTCGAGGAACCGGCCGCCGGGGGTGGATTGGAAGATGCCTTCCACGGCGTTGGTGAAAAATCCCCGGTACTTGTCCAGGTCGTGCACCAACGGCGTCACGTCGGCCAGGGAGAAGACGTAGACCGGCTCGCCGGAAAGACGCAGCGGCCGGCGCGACAGCACGAACCAGCGCAACCCCTCGTCCGGAGTGTTGCGGGAGACCAGCATGCCCCGGCCGGCCGGCGGTTCGTGGACCGACCCCGACAGGCCGATCTCGCGCCAGTGCGGGGCCACCGCGCCCGAGAGGTCAAGGCCAAGCAGGCGTCTGGCCTCGGCGTCGGCCTCGGCCACGACGCCGTCGTCGCCGACGAGCACCACGCCCACGGCCAGGGGATCGTAAGGCGGCATGGTCGCGGCGCGGCTAGCGGGGGACGACGGTGGAGATGGAGTTCTTCGGCGAACCCGAGACGATGCGGCGGCTGACGGCCAGATAGACCAGGGCCTTGCGCTTTTCGTCATAAAGCCGGGTCACCTCGGTGTCCTTGAACAGGATCGAGGTGCCTTCGGAAAACACCTTCTTTTTCTTGGGGAATTTCTCGGGCAGCGTCACCGGGCAGGTCTGCTGGCAGTCCAGGGAGAATTCCGAGGGGTCCTCGGCCAGGCCCACCGCCCCGGACACGCCGCCGGTGCGGGCCTGGCTCATGTAGCAGGTGACGCAGGGCACGTCGGGATCACTGAAGGCGCTGACGCAGACCTTGTGGTTGGCTCCGAGGAGCTTCCATTCGGTGGTGACGCAATCGAGATCCTCGGCCCGGGCCGGCAGGGCGGCGGCAAGCACGAGGACGGCGAAACAAAGCGGACGGATGGTGCGCAACATACGGTCCTCCGGGGATTTGCCCGACATCCTACGTCAAAAAGGACCGGGCCGCCACCGGGCGGATCAGACCGCAGCCAGGACGGAACCGGCCGTCGGCGAGGCCGTGCCCGGCCAGGAGGCCACGGGGGTGAGGCCAAAGGAACGGATGGAGCCGTCGTCGCCGTAGAGATAGTGCAGGGCGGCCACGTCCAGGACCGAGAAGTTGGCCTTGTAGGTGTCGGTTTCGGTGTAGGACATGACGGTGTAATCGGTGTTGTCGAGCAGCGCCGGCAGGCTGCGGGTGTAGGCCGTGTCGTCCAGGCCCAGGGTATGGCCGATCTCGTGGAGGATGGTCTCGTAGCCGAGGCTGCCGGGCAGGGGATTGGCCAGGGTCTGGCCCCATTCGGCGTTGTCGAGATAGACGTAGTCCTTGAGGTCGAGGTTTTTCGTGCCGTCGGCGGCGGTCCAGGTCACTTCGTCGTAATAGGTCGTGGCCATGGTCCCTGGTCCGTCAAGGTCCATGGTCCCAAAGGCGATGTCGGCGCTGGCCGCGTCGGCGGTCTCGACGAAGTTGAGGCCGGTCAGGGACTGCGACGTGCCGTAGATGAGGCGCACGGCGGCTTGTTGGGTGAGGTTTAGCGGCGCGAAATCGACGACCGTGAAATCCGCGTCATTGGGTCCAAGGGGCGTGGTCATGAAGCCATAACTGACGGTGAGGCCTGAAGAAGGAGACTCGCTCGTCCACAGCGGCAGTCCGACATACACCACGGAGTCAATGAGCGCGTTGCCGCTGGCCTGGGCCACGACGACGGCGTTATTGCTGGATGCCATGACGTTCCTCCCGGAGCAGGCTTTCCCGACGCATCATGGATTTACGCCGAAACTGCCTGGGCGGCAAGGGCGAGCCGGTCATTTTCCTTCCGGAACGAACACGCCGTCCCAGTCCCGGGGCGGCGGCGCTTGGATGAACTTCCGACAACGCCCGGCCATGACGCCCGAGGGCGGGTCGCCGCCTTCCCGGGCCGCCTGGACCGCCTCGAAACCGGCCAGGGCGGCGGCGAAATCTCGACTCCGGTAGAGGCGGAGAGCCTCGGCGTAAAGGCTGGCGAAGGCCGGCAACTCGGCCCCGGCCGGTCCCAGGGGTTCGTACACCGCCACCGCCCCGGTCCGGCCCTTGACCCGCACGGCGTCCACCTCCCGGCAGGGGAAGGCCTCGCCCGCGCCGTGGCGGGTGGAGGCGGCCAGCAGGATGTCGGTCCCGTAGAATTTATTGAGAGATTCCAGGCGCGAGGCGAGATTCACCGTGTCGCCAAGGACGGTGTAGTCGAAGCGTTCCAGGGAGCCGACATTGCCGACCACGGCCGGACCGGTGGCTAACCCGAGCCGGGCGGTCAGACGGGGCAGGCCCCGGGCGACGAAGTCGCGGGACACGGCCTGGGTGGCCTGGCGCATGGACAGGGCGGCGGCCACGGCCCGGGCGGCGTGGTCGGCCAGGGGCAGGGGCGCGCCCCAGAAGGCCATGACCGCGTCGCCGATGTATTTGTCCAGCGTCCCGCCGCTTTGCAGGATGATGGAAGCGGAGGGGGCGAAACAGGCGCTTAAGATGGCGATGAGTTCCTTGGGCGAGAGAGTCTCGGAAAAGGTCGTGAATCCGGCCAGATCGGAGAACAGCACGGTGACCACGGCCTCCTCGCCGCCAAGCTCCAGCCGCTCCGGCCGGGCGACCACGGCCCTGGCCACCTCGGGCGAGACGTAGCGCGAAAAGGCCCGGGCCAAAAAACGCCGCTGGCGCGACTCGGCCACGGCCCGCCACAGCGCCGCCGTGCCGCCCAGGGCCAGCAGCCCCAGGCTGGTCAAGGCCGGCGGCAGCCAGACGAAGCGCCAGCAAAAAAGCGCCGTGGCCCCGGCGCACAGGGTGGCCGCGCCGCCAACGGCCAGTCCGGCCGCCGTCCCGGGGCGCAGGCGCGGCGAGAACGCGCCCAGGGCCGGCAGCAGCAGCCCGGCCAGGGCCAGGGGCCAGCCTTGCGGCAGTTCCCGGCCGACCGAGCCGGCCAGCAGGCTGGAAATGATGGCGGCGTGGATTTCCGGGCCGAAGACAGGCAGGCCGCCGGCCCGGGTAAAAGGCGTGGCAAAGCTGTCGGCCTGGCTAAACGGCGTGCCCGAGGCGGCCATGGATCGGCCAAGGACAACGACGCGACCTCGGAGGCGTTCGGCGGGCAAGGGGAAGTCCGGGTCGATGACCTGGGCATAGGACACGGTGTCGATGGTCCGGGCCGGGCCGGGGAAATCGATCAGGCCCGAGGCGGCCGGCGGCGGGCCGTCGACGGCCAAGGCGGCGACAGCGGCGGCGGCCAGCGTCGGCAGGCCGTCGTAGGTCGTGGCGAAGCGGCGCACCGTGCCGTCCGGGTCCGGGGTGAGGACGGCCAGACCGACGCCGGCGGCGTTGTGGGCCAGAAGCGGCAGGGGATCGACCCGCACCTGGCGCAGGAAGCCCGGATCGTCCACGGTTTCCAGGGCCTGGGCCAGGATGGTCGGCGGTCCGCGCCCCAGGGCCTGGGCCAGGGCGTCGTCGTTGACGCGGGTGGTGGGTTCGGCAAAGACGATATCGCAGACCACCAGCCGTGCTCCGGCTGTCCGCAGAGCGTCCAGGAGCCGGGCATGGAGCGCCCGGGGCCAGGGCCAGGGCAGGCCGATCTCCTGAAACGACGGCTCGTCCACGGCCACGACGAGAAGCGGCACGGGGCTTTTGGCCGGCCGGCGCAGGCTCCAGGCGGCGTCCAGGGCCATGGCCTCCAGCCCTCGGCCAAGGGCGGTGGTCCCGGCCAGGGCCACAAGCGCCCAGACAGCCAGCCCGGCGGTCAGGCCGTAGAGGGTTTCGCGCCGCCGCGCGCCCGGCGGGGCGGACGACGTCTCCATCTCAATGGTCTTTAAAGACATTTTTTCCAAGGCTCCGTCGACCAGACGGTCTGGTCCTGTCTGATCGGCTGCCGTTTATCCCCCAACCGGGGACGGTGTTTCCCGTCAAGGCCCGTTGGCGGCCGCTAGAGCTTCCCTCCGGCCAGAGCACCAATCCGTGCCGCTCCCCCCTTTACCCCTTTCTTCAATCGGGGGGTCCGGGGGCCTGAGGCCCCCGGCCGCCGGAGGCACTCTTCCCTCTTTTTCTTTCTCTTCTCTCGCCCTCAAAAAAACCAACCCAGCCGCACGACGATCTGGCGGTCGGGGTAGAAGGAATCCAGGGCCACGGCTTCGCGCAGGTAATTAAATCGCGTGGCGGTCAGGTTCTTGCCTTCCAGGGAGACGAAGCCGCGTTTGCCCGGGAACTGGTAGGACAGCCGGGCGTCGAGGAGGCCGAAGAGGGTTTCGGTGCGGCGCTGGCCCAGGCTGTCGAGATAGCGGTTGTCGAAGTAGTATTGGTGCACCAAGGTGCCGGCCAGGGCCGCGCCGAGGCCGGAGCTGTGCAGGAAATTGAGCGCCAGCACGCCGTCGGCCTCGAAGAAGTCGCTGTCCGGGCTGCGCCGGGCCGTGGATTCGTAGGGTAAAAGCCGCTTGGCCGCGCCGTAGGCGGACAGCCCCAGGGAGGGCATGAGGATGCGGTTTATGCCGAAGGTGGCCATGTAGCGGGTGACGTCGTACTCGATGACCCGGTCGTAGGTCGCATAGGGGTCGTACTGGGGATTGATGACCCGATGGTAGTAGAGGCGGGCCACGGTGAAGGTGTCCTCATCCCACTGGGCTTCCCAGCCGGCCCCGAGTTCGGTGACGGTGGAGCCGTCGTCGGCGTTGAGGCTGCCGGGAAATCCGGCCACTTCCGAGGGCGCGATGGAGGACTGCAGCAGGGTGTGGGCGTTGAGGTAGTGTTGGAAGGCCAGGCGCAGGGTGTGGTCGCCGGTGATCTGCCAGTTGAGGCCCAGGCGCGGGGAAAGCCCTTGGCGCTCGATGGGGTCGGTCCAGCCGGCTCGGGAGGTGGTCACGGCGTTGTAGCCCAAGCCCAGTTCGGCCACCAGGCCGGGGACGAGCTTCCAGTAATCCATGGCGTAGACGCCGGCGGTCCGGTCGGCCGGATTGTAGTGGTACCGGGTGGAGTTATAGCTCAACAGCCGCCCGTAGTAGTTGTAGAAGTCCTGGCTTTTGCGCATGTAGTCCAGTTCGCCGCCGAAATAGTCGCCGCCGAAAAGCACGGTATGGTCGCCAAGGATCAGTTGTTGCTGACCCTGAAGACTTAGATAGCGGCGTTCCAGACGGCGGTGTTGCAGATAGGCTTCCGTGGCCGGCACGTCGTTGTCGGTGAGGCTCACGAAGTTGTAGTCCCGGTCCTTCCAGTTCCAGACGCTGTTGGTGGCGGCGGCGTAGCCGATGAAGGCCGCCTGGGGGCTGAAGCGGTGGACGAAGCCGGTTTCGGCGACGCGGCTGGTCTGGACCTGGCGCAGAAAGGGGGAGTTGGCGTAGTTCCAGTCGGTGGGGCCGGCGGTGTCGCCGTACCATGTGTCGTTACTGATCAGGGAGGCGAACAGGGCATTGCGCACGGTGGGCTCCCATTTGACCAGGGCGGAGCCGTAAAGGGAATTCGTATCGCCGTTTTGGTCGCGCAGGCCGCCGTCGCCGCCGAAGGAGCCGTAGAGGTCGCCGGCCAGCCCGGGCAGGCCGCCGTAGGCTTCGGCCGAGGCCGAGCCGGACCCGTGGCCGCCTCCCCAGACGCCGGCCGTGCCGATGGTTTGGAAACGCAGGTAGGGGCTTTCGAACATGGGCGTGTAGTCGTTGTACTGGGTGAAGGTGTTCTGGTTGGCCGGGGACAGGAGTTTGTAGAGGAGCAACTCTGTGCCCGAGGCCCCGACGCGCTGGCGGGTGGCGCTGTAGGCGCTGCTCATGAACAGGTGGGCCGAGGAATTGAGGGGATCGTTTTTCACGGCCGTAACGGCCTTGGAGTAGGCCCAGTCGCCCAGGCCAAGGAGGGTGAAGGAGCGGGCCAGGTCGACGTTGCGCACGGCCAGGTCGCGGTCCAGGGACAGGCGCGAGCGGAAGATGGCCTGGTTGCCGTTTTTGGCGATGGAGGCGTTGATTTCGCGGATGGCTTCGCCGGGGCGATTGAGGTCGGTGAGCGCGATGCCCTTATAGAGGTGGGGCGTGGGATCGTGGGGGTCCAGGGAGGCGGCGTAGTCGTAAGTGGCCAGGGCTTTGTCGAAGTCGTGGTTCTGATACAGCGCCTTGCCCAGGGCCGATTGCAGCAGGGACAGGCGCGGGGAAAGGAGCGTGGCGGCCAGCATGGCTTCCAGCCCCCGGGCTTTCTGGCCCCGGGAGAAGGCCACATAGCCAAGGCCGAGACGCGCTTCGCCCAGGCCCGGGTCGAGGCCGGCGGCCCGGTCGAAAAAGGCCTCGGCCCCCTTGAAGTCGCGCCAGCCCAGGCGCACGAAGCCGGCCCCGGCCTGGACCACGGCTTCGTCCGGGGCGGCGGCCAAGGCCTTTTGCATGGTGGCCCAGGCGGCTTCCAGCTCGTCCGCGCCCAGTTCCAGCCGGGCCAGATAGACGGCCCCGGCCACGAAACCCGGCTCCAGAGCCAGGGCCTTGCGGTAGTGCTCCCGGGCCTTGGGCAAATCAAAGGCGGCAGCGGCCACGAGACCGGCCGTGACCTGGGCCAGGGCCGAGTCCGGGGCTTGGGCCACGGCCTCGTCGGCCAACTTTTGGGCTTCGGTGGGGCGGTTTTCGAAAAGCGCGGTCTGGGCGGCCAGGCACAGGGCCGGCAGGCAACGCGGATCGGCCGCCCGGGCGGCGGCCAGGTAGCGGCCGGCCGGTCCGGGGTCGCCGGCCATGAGGGCCAGATAGGCTCCGGCGGCCAGCACGGCCGGATCGGCCTTTTGTCCTTCCAGGGTCCGGGCCAGGGCGGCGTAGGCCCCGGCCACGTCGTTCTTGCCGGCTTGGGCCAGGGCAGCCCGGGCGGCCTGAGCCGCCGGCCCGGACGCGCCGGCCAGCAGCGAGTCGTCGGCCACGGCCGGATAGTAGAGCGTCCACTGCACGGCGTTGGCCGGATTGACCAGCACCTGTTTGGTGGGGGCCTGGCCGGGCCGGGCCGAGCCGATTTCCCCGGCAGCCAGGGGGATTTCGCCCTGGGCGTTGAAAAGCGTCAGCGCCCCGCGCAGCAGGGCCACGGTGGACAGACCGTCCGGGCCGGCCGTGGCCACGAACTCGGTGCCGCGAATGGCGGCGGTCATGGCCGGGGTGGTCAGTTCGAAGCGGAAGCGTTCAGCTTCGTTTTTGAGCCAGACCTCGCCTTTTTGCAGGTCGTACAGGCTGGCCGGAGCCGGCTTGGCCGCGGCCGGGGCCAGCGTACCGCCGGCCAGCCGGGCCGAGGGCGCGGCGGCCTTGAGCACAAGCACGGTATTTTCGTTGAGCTTGATTTGCGATTCGTCCACGCACAGGACGGCGGCCTTGGAGGCCTGGCCGGTGGACAGGGCGTCGCCGGGGTAGAGGGGACGGCCGGCTTCGGCGGCGCGCCACTCGGTCGAGCCGGCCGGGCGCAGGCTGACGCTGCCCTGGACGGCGATCAGCCGGCCGGCCGGGTCGGCGGCCAGGGCGGCCACCGCCCAGGCGAGCAGGCAGGCCAGGGCAAGCCACGGCGAATGCACGAAACGGGCACGGGACATGGCGTTCCTCCAAAGCCCAAAACGACCGGGCGCGGTGGCTGCAATCTAGAGTCAGTCGCCTGAAAAATCCATTGTTTCAGTAGTGTTTTTCTTCCGGGGCAGGCGTTTTGCGCTGCGGGCCATCCTTGCTGGAGCTATTCGTTGTTTAACGTTTTTCCAGGAAGCGGTTGGTATTGTTCTGATTGCGCTTGCCGTATTTTCAAAAGAAAACATGCCTGGCGTTTGGTGACGTTGCTGTGTCGGTCAATTTCCCTGGACGACACGGAAGAAAATGCTGT
>JAEZEM010000197.1 GCA_023417745.1 Pseudomonadota bacterium | reverse complement strand
TCAAGTCCGTCACCAAGCTCGACCACGTCATCGCCTCCAACGGCACCCTGCTCAACATGAAGTTCCACCCCAGCGCCCTCAAGGACGGCCAGGGCATCTCCAACCTCATCGCCGTGACCGAGACGCTCTTTAACGGCGGCGGCACGCACATCCAGTACAACGTCATCAGCAAGGACACGCTTACCGACGCGCAAACGCACCCCGACAACTACCGGGGCCTGGTCGTGCGCGTCGCCGGCTACAGCGCGTTTTTTACCTCCCTTGACCGCTCCATCCAGGACGACATCATCTCGCGCACCGAGCAGATGTTCTAGTTGTCCGCAACCGGAAACCGACAGCCGCCGCCTCGCCCGGGAGGCGGCGGCTCCCCGGACGCCCGAAGACCGGCCACGGGGCGAGGCCAGGCCCGGTCAGCCGACCCGGCCTGGCAAACGGAGCCACCATGACCTTGCGCAAGAAATTCCAGCTGTTCTCTCCCCGGGGCGTCGATGCCGACGACACGACCGGCGTGGTCAGCGACTTCCAGCGTTTTTCCATCCACGACGGCCCCGGCATCCGGACCATCGTCTTTTTCAAGGGCTGCCCGCTGCATTGCCTGTGGTGTCAAAACCCGGAAAATATCCGATCCGCTCCCCAGCTCATGTACATCGCCGCCAACTGCATCCGGTGCGGCAAGTGCGTGGAAGCCTGTCCCAACCACTGCCTCACGGCCACGCCGGATGCGGGCATCGTCCTTGACCGGGAGCGTTGCGCCCTGCCGCAGTGCGGGCTGTGCCAGCACGTCTGCTACGCCAACGCCCTCACGGTCTGCGGCCGCTACCTGAGCGTGTCCGAGGTCATGGAGGAAGTGGAGCTCGACCGGGAATTCTACGACCGCTCCGGCGGCGGCGTGACCTTTTCGGGCGGCGAACCCTTCGCCCAGCCCCGCTTTCTGCAGGCGTTGGCCGAGGAGGCGAAGAATCGGGGACTGCACACGGCCGTCGAAACCTGCGGCCAGGCCGATTGGCAGGCCATGGCGCCGGCCCTGCGCCACATGGACCTGGTCCTTTTCGACATCAAGCACCTGGACGCGGCGGCCCACAAGGAGCTTACGGGCTCGACCAACACGCGCATCCTGGCCAATCTTCGCGCCATCGACGCCATGGGCATCCCGACGCGCCTGCGTCTGCCGCTGATACCCGGGCGCAACGACTCGCCGGACAACCTGCGCCGGACAGCCGCCCTAGCTGCCGAACTTAAGCATCTGATCGCCCTGGACATCCTGCCCTACCACCGCATGGGCGAACCGAAATGGCGGCAATTGGGTCAGGACTATGCCCTGCACGGACTCGCCCCCCACGGCCGGGACGAGGTGGAACAGCTCACGGCGTCGCTGCAGCCATTTCCCATCGCGGTCACCATCGGCGGGTGACGGCGAAAATCCCTCTGCGCCGGGCCTCCATGCTTGGCCCGGCGACACACAGCAAAGGAGGCAGGCCCTTGCCAGCCAGGGCAGGATATCGCATGCTTTGAAAGCCGCCTCGGCAAGACGCGTTGGCAGGGAGGAAGCTTATGGGACCGACGTCTGGCAACCCTCCGATCAAGCTTTTTATCGCCGATGATCACCCCTTGCTGCGCATCGGCCTGCGCCTGGCCTTCGAGAGCATAGACACCATCACGGTTGTCGGCGAATCGGACAATGGTTTCGACACCATCGAAAAAATCCAAAAGACCATCCCCGACGTTTCCCTCATCGACATCGACATGCCAGGCCTGTCGGGCATCCCGGCCATCCGCGTCTTGCGCAAGGCCATGCCGGGCATGAAAATCCTGGCCCTTTCCACCTACAATGACACCAATTACATCAAAAACGCCATGCAGGCCGGAGCCGACGGCTATGTGCTCAAGACCATCGGCATCGACAAACTGGCGCGCCTCATTGAGGCCTTCCATGCCGGCCAGCCCATCGTTTCCCCCTATCTGGTCAATCTCTCCGTTGACCTGACCCCCGAGGATGTCCAACCGGACCTCCCCGTCGAAGCGCTCACCCATCGCGAGATGCAAATTCTGCGGTCCATGGCGTCGGGAAAAAACAACAAGGATATCTCGACGCTGCTTTTCTTGAGCATCGAGACGGTCAAGTCGCACATCAAGCATATTTTCAGGAAACTCCACGTCACCAACCGGTTCGAAGCCGTCATCGCAGCCCGGGAAGCCAAGCTGATCGATTGACGGCCCGCCAGGCTCTTGGCCTCGAACCGCTCCGTGCCCTCAATCCCCTGCCCCTACTGGCACGAAACGCGTCAGGCCCAGGAGACACGACGCCATGAAGCAGTCCATCCAACTTCTGGACCTGATATCCAAAGAAAAACTCGATGAGATCCTGCAAGCCGTCAACGAAGCCTGCGGCATCGGCTCTGTCATCGCGGACACCGAAGGCCGGCCTATTTCCAGCGAATCCAATTTCTGCACGTTTTGCAAGGATTACTGCCGGGCGACCACGGAAGGACGGCTGAAATGCTATGCCAGCGACGCCTATGGCGGCAAGATAGCGCTCAACGACAAGGAGCCCTACGTCTACGATTGCCTCAATGCAGGCCTGGTCGACTGCGCGACCCCGATCATCGTGGCCGGGCAGCACATCGGCAACCTCAACGGCGGTCAGGTTCTTGAGGAAGCCATCCCCATGGAAGAAGCCGTGCTGCGCGCCAAAAGCATCGGCGTCACAGACATGGACGGCTACCTGCTGGCGCTCAAAAAAATACCCCGAGTGAAACGCTCGCGGCTTCGCAAGATCGTCAACCTCATGTCGGTCATCACGCAGACCATCAGCGACATGGCCTTGCAGCAGATCCTGCTGACCCTGCAATCCAAGGAATATTTGAACAAACTCATCAACAGCGTCTCGGATTGCATCATCTCCGTGGACACGGATTTCTCTATTGCCGTCCACAACGACCGCTGCGCGGACGTGTTCGGCTGCCCGTCAGGCTCGTTTAGGGGCCAATCCCTGCTCAATTTCATCCAGGACTACAAGATCCTCAACGCCTACAAACAGAACCTCGACCAGGGCATTCAGGACAACTTCCGCTTTGAATTGACGGGCCTGACGCAACACAAGAAGCCTTTTCCCGCCCAGATATCCCTCTCGCGCGTCAACGACGAGTCCGGCAAGGCCGTCAGTTACGTCGCCATCCTGCGCGACATCACCGAGGAAAAACGCATTGCCAGGATGAAGGAAGACCTGGTCGGCATGCTCACCCACGACATGCGCAATCCCATCCTGGCCATCGACCGGGCTCTGGAACTGCTGTGCAACGGCCGCCTCGGGCCGGTCAGCAGCAATCAGGAGAAAATCCTCAAGCTGGCCATCAATACCAATGACCAGTTGAGCAACATGGTTAACGCCTTCCTCGACATCTTCCGCGATGAAAGCGGCCGGTTCGAACTGCATGCCAATTACTACGATATCCACAAGGTCATAAACCAATGCATAGAAGAATATTCTCTCCTGGCCGAAGAAAAGGAATTGACTATTGCCTTCCCACAACGAGGACAGCACCTTAAATTGTATTGCGATCTGTTCCGAATAAAAAGGACCGTCAGCAACATCCTGGCCAATGCCATCAATTATAACGTGATAGGCGGCAGCATTGACATCTCGACCACGGTCATCAGCGCCGACACCCTCAGGCTCAGCCCCTGCTTGCCCGGAGCGTACCGGCAGAAGGTGGCGGCCGCCCGGAGTTATCTCTGGATCATCATTTCCGATACCGGGTTTGGCGTCCCCGAGGCTTACCAGGAAACCATTTTCGAAAAATTCTTCACGATCCAGACCGAAGAGGGCCTGGGCCGGCGGGGGATCGGACTTGGCCTGGCCTTTAGCAAGCTTGTCGTGGAAGCGCACCAGGGCTTCATTTTCTGCCGCACGCCAACCCGTTCGGACAGCAAGTCTCGTGCTCCCGGCGTCGAATTCCATCTGATCATTCCCCATTAGCGGCCTGCGTACCGTTGGGAGCATTGCGACATGGACTGCCAGGCAACCATCGAGATGGGGACCATCTACCGGGGAGGCGATCACTTTGGCACTGATTAGAGAGGGAGAAGCCAGACCGAAAAGGCCCGCCGCGCCTGGGTTTGCGGGCGACGACGGGCACGAAGAGGATTTGGCACGGATTGATTGAAAATGGTAGAAAAATGCGCGGCTTTTGGCACGGGAATGAATGGCTTTTGATGGGCTAGCGCACGTACTCGCGGCAGCTCCATACCACACGGCCGATGATTCGCACCGCGCCGCCCAGGTCGCCGTTCATATCGACTTCGATTGAATCGTATTCCGGGTTCTTGCTCTTCAAAACGAGCTTCCCAGGAACGCGAAGCAAATACTTCACAAACACCTCGCTCTCGATTCCCACCGCAAACATTGCTCCGGCTATTATATCTCGCTGGCTTTCATCTATTAAAACAGTGTCGCCGTTCCATACGTCCGGCTCCATACTGTCTCCGGCTACATCCATGAGAACCATTTTCTTCGGACGTCCTTTCCTCTGGAGAAAGTCCAGCTTGAACGCATAATAGCCGATCACTTCCCCTTCCGTCTCCAAGCTTCCCGTTCCCGCGCATAGGCGCGCCTTGACCTTCGGGACCAGGGCATAGCCCATGCTCGGCGCGGCCTCGGGGGCCATCCATTGCAGGTCGTCTTCGTGACTGGGGGCCGGATGCGCAATACAGTCGCCAGCCTTTAAGCCGCCGGCTTGAGCGAGTTTCATTTCAAGTTGAGGCCCGGTTTCGTTTTCGCCGCCCCAACGCATTGGGCCACGCCCAAAAAACAGCCAATCGCTTGAAATCCCAGTCTTTTCAGCTACAGACTGAATCCAGTCTGGTGGCACCTTTCCTCGTTTGCGTGCCCCGCTGACAGATTGTGGAGTAATACCAATACATCTTGCGAGGTCGGATTCGCTTTTGGATTCCGTCGCGGCGAGGAGCCGGAGGAAGATCGTATCAAAGGGCTTCGCACTTTCCACGGTATCTCCGAAAACAAAGCCCGAAGTTAAATCAAAAGCTAACAGCTGAAAATTGCTTGAAATATTCTAAGGCTTAAAAAATAAAGCCCGAACTTAAATTTCAGCTTGCGATTGTCAACTTCAGGCGTTAAATAAAAAACGAATGGCTACGGTTGTTCCGCCACATACGTAGCTACCAGTGGTGGCGAGGTTACACAATGTCCGACGCCCTGGAAATTTCGGATCGAGGGTTACGAGTTTGAAGCCTAGTGCCCGACGCCTAAGCCTGCTGGACCTGCCCAGCCTCAACATGGACGCGGATATTGCGACGTCCATGAGCCGGATCGTGGAAAGCTCCGGGCTTTCCCGGGCCGAGGCCGTGGACAGGCTCAACCAGGCGGCGCGGCGTTGCGGGGTGCGCCTTTGCGGCGGAAATGCCGAGACTTTGACCCTGGCGACCCTGGAGAAGTGGCTTAACCCCAACGAATCTAAGAACGTGCCGAGCACCAGGGCCTTGAACGTCTTTTGCCACGTGTTCGGAGCGCCGGAACCCCTGGACCTGCTGGCCAGGTCGCACGGCCAGGGCTGGCGAGTCATCGACGGCGAGGACGCCCGGCTCCTGGAATGGGCGCGGACAGAACAGGAAATCAAGCGCCTGAAGGCGCGCAAACGCAAAATCGAGACGGAACTATGAAGCGTAACGGTAGGAAAATCCGGGGTTGGATGGAGGAGCGGGGCGTGTCCGTGACCGACGTGGCCCGTCGGGCCGGAATCTCCCGGCCCATCGTTTCGGCCACCATCCACGGCAAGCGCAATAGCCGGAGGGCGCTTGCGGCGCTGATTGCGGTGGGGTGTCCGGGGCGGTTGTTGGCTTTGCCGGAAGACATGAAGGGATTTGACTAAAAGTGATGCGAAACCGCCCCGCGTGGGCGGTCGTCCGGGCGTGGCGGCCCGGGCCTGATGAGCAGCCAATAAAGAGCAGTAGCGGCAATGCAAGACATCGTCACGGCAAAAGAAATCGCGCAGGCGCTTGGTATATCAGAGCGCGCGGCGCAAATTAGGGCCTCTAAAGAGTCTTGGCCCTTTGAGGAGGTGGCTTGCCGGGGCGGCAAGCGCCGTCTCTATCCTGTACGTTCCCTGCCCGAGGATGTGCGACAGGCTTTTGCCGCTGCCATGCTGGCCGGCGATCCCGGTCCGGGCACTCCTCCCGCTATCCCCTCCAGCGCCGTGACCGCGACGAAAGGCCCGGCCCCTCTTGCCAAGCTGACAAAGCGGCAGCAGGACGCCGCCCTGGCCCGGCTGGCCTTTGTGAGGGAGATCGAGCGCGCCGTGCCGCTCATTGGCAAGGAAGCGACCATCCGCAACCTGGTCAAAGCGGCCAAGGGCGGTGCCCTGGCCGCTCACCTGGCCGAGCTGGTGGCCGTGGCCAACGACCGCATGACCGCCGGGCGGGGCCTTTCTCGCCGACGGCTGTACGACTGGTGCCGGATGTTCGCCGAGGGCGGCGAAGCAGCGCTTGCCCCCAAGCACCAGGGCAAGGACATGGCCGTGCCGGCCTGGGCTTCGGCCTTCTTAACCATCTGGCAGCGGCCACAAAAGCCCGCCGTCACCGACGCCTACGAAGAGTTCAAGGGCTCATACAAAGGGGATATCCCCTCAATTTTCGCCGTGCGCCGTTTCTTGGCCAAGATGGCCATGCCGAGCCGCGAGGCCGGACGCCGCACAGGCAACGCCCTGCTCAAGCTGCGACCCCACAAACACCGCAAAACCGACGAGCTTTGGCCGGGGGACATCTACACGGCCGACGGCACCACCTTTGACGCCGAGATACAGCACCCCATCCATGGACAGCCCTTCAAGCCCGAGGTCACGCTTGTGATCGACGTGGCTTCTCGCCGGTGCGTGGGCATCTCCATCGGCGAAGCCGAAAGCGGCTTCGTGATCCTCGACGCCTTGCGTATGGCCTGCCTGTTCGGCGGCATTCCCTGTTATTTCTACGTGGACAACGGCTCGGGATACAAAAACAAAATGATGACCGGCGAAGGCCTTGGCATGATGGCCCGTCTGGACATCGAAATGATTAACGCCATCCCCGGGCGTCCGCAGGGCAAAGGCCTGATGGAGCGGGCGGTGCAGACCGTTTGCGTGTCCGCCTCCAAGCAATTTTCTTCGTGCAGCCATGCCGACATGGACCAGGACGCCGCGCACAAGGTGTTCAAGATCACCCGGGCGGACGTCAAGGCTCATGGAAAATCCAAGTTTCTTCCCCGGTTCGAGGTGTTCAAGGACACGCTCCTTAAACGCGTGGATCGCTACAACGCCACGCCGCACCGGGCCTTGCCTTTCGTCGAAGACGCGACGACCGGCAAGCGCCGCCACATGACCCCGGACGAACACTGGCACAGCTTCAAGGCGCGTGGATTCATGCCGTTGCCCGTGCCGGACGTCTACAAGGATGAGCTTTTCATGCCCGGGATGCCGCGAAAGGTGGCGAACGGGTGGGTGCGCCTCTACAACGGCCAGTATTTCGCCAAGGAGCTGGCAGACTTCCACGGTGACTACGTGGAGGTGCGGTATGACATTTGGGATGCGTCGCAGGTGTATTGCTGGACAACCGACGGCGAGAAGATTTGCACGGCCAAGCTGGATGGCAATGCGATAGATTACCAGCCCATCGCACAGATCGAAGCCGCCCGGGAACGCCGCGACACCGGCAAAATCGCCCGCTTGGTCGAGAAGATCAACCGCGTCGCGCCGGGGGCTACTGTGCAGCTGCCCGAATCACCGCCCACGTACACGATGATGACCGACGTCATCACCCGCCCCCAGCCTGAACCCATCGTGATTGACCTTCCCACGGAACGCCCCCTTGAAGTCGCGCCCCAGGCCCCGGCCCGGCGTCCGGCTTTCGGCAGCGCCAATGAACGTTACATGTGGCTGATGCGCAACCGGGACCGCTGGACGTCGGCGGATCATCCATGGATGGCCGAATACGTCCAGTCAGCCCGGTATGCGGACCTGCATGACTACTACTTTTACGAAGGGATTGCCTGGGACGATGCGCTTGCCCAGGCCAGCGCGAAATAACAGCAACAGGGAGACGGCAAAGGTATGCGCAGGATGTTTGTCAAAACTGAGAACTACATGAAGTTCACGGATGGAATCCAGAAGATTGAAAGCCGTGGCGCAAAGGAAGCCGGCATGATGCTGGTTTGTGGAGCGCCGGGATACGGCAAGACCACCATTGTGGAGCGCTGGGCAAGCGATGAGGGAGCGCTGCACCTGCGCGCCAATGTGGATTGGACGCCGCGCTACTTCCTGACGGAATTGGCGAAGGTGCTTTTCGCGGAAGAGAATGAAATCCCGCGCGGAACGTCGTCACAGCTCTTTGAAATCATGTTCGAACGGCTCAAGGGCGGCGACATTCCCCTGGTCATTGATGAGGCGGAGTTCGCCTTGCACAAAAAAGCGGCCACCCTGGAGAAAATACGCGACTTCTCGGACCGTGCCGAAATGACCGTTGTGTTGATCGGTATGCAAAACATCGTCCGCGAAGTGGCCAAGCACGGCCAGATCAATGGCCGCATCGGCCATGTGGTGGAGTTCGGCCCGGCCACACCCTCGGACATTGCCCAAACATGCGACCAGCTGTGCGAGGTGCGGCTCTCCCCGGACCTCAAGGCCGAGGTGCATCGGTTGTCGGGCGGACGTATGCGCCAGGCTCTCAACATCATCGCGGCCATTGAGCAGGTGGCCGAGGCCAGCGGCTTGGAAGAAGTGGACGTGCCGGACCTGGACGGGATGCCTCTCTCCTTTGACTGGCAAACGCGCACCCCCAGCACGGTACGCGCCGGGCGCAGGGGGCGTTAGATGGCCTGGACAACAACGGCGATCCTTAACGCTTTGGCGGAAGGGCCAATGCTGACGCGGCAGCTTGCAAGCCGCTTTTGCAAAGACCGCGAGTCCATGCGCCGTTGCCTTGGCTACCTCCGCAATAAGGACTTCGTGGCGTCGGCGGAAGGCGTGCATCAGATCACGGACAAGGGGCGGCAGTTTCTGGCCGAGGGGCGCACTATCACGTCCGGCCCCTGTGGCGGCAACACCACTAGCCGGCGCGGTCCAACCCTGCGGCAACGGGCGTGGCGGCTCATGAGGATGCGCGACGGATTTTCGGTGGAAGACCTGCTTGGCACCCTCTGCGACGACAACGAGGGCGACCCGGGAAGAAATCTTCGCCGCTACATCACCGCTCTGGAGGCCGCCGGCTACCTGTCGCCTTTCCGCCGTCGCGGCGAGGGTGGGGGCAAGCGGTGGTACCTGCGGCGCGAAATGAACACCGGCCCCGAGGCACCGGCGTTCAACACCCGCGCCAAGCGTCTGACGGACCACAACACTGGCAAAATGTTTGCCCTTGGCGACAAGCCCCAGGAGGTCGGCCATGTCCGGTGAGTGGTTCACCCTCCTCACCGCCGAGGCGCGTCGAACATCAATCACCGCTACGGCGGCCCGCCTGGGCTACTCCCGCACGGCCGTGAGCCTGGCTCTGGCCGGCAAGTACCCTGGCGGCACGGACAAACTGGCCGCCACGGTACTGGAGACCTTCCGCCGGACATTGTGTCCGCACCTCGACCGGGAGGTGACGCCGGCCGAATGCGCCAAGCACGGCGGCCGGGTGCCCACGTCCAGCCCGGCAGCCCTGCGTCTGTGGCGAGCTTGCCAGACTTGCCCGCACCGGCCGGACGAAACCCCATCCACCACCAATCCCCGGCCCAAGAAGGCGGCCGGAAAGGAGCAAACAGCATGACCACGACGGCAAACCCCATCCCGCCCGGCTACCTGGAAGACGCCAAGGGGCATCTGATCCCCGAGGCCAAGGTTAAGCCGCAAGACCGTTTGCGCGACGAACTGACGCGCGGCGTGGTGGCCAGGGCAAAGCAACTGCAAGGGGACATGAAGGCGTTTCGCGCCGAGACCTTGGGCGACATCCAGGCCTTTATCGACCTTTCGGCCGAGAAGTACGGGGCCAAGCTCGGCGGTCTCAAGGGCAACACTACGCTCTTGAGCTTTGACGGCCGCTACAAAGTGCAGGTGCAAATCAGCGATCACCTGACCTTTGGCGTGGAGTTGCAGGCGGCCAAATCGCTCATAGACGAATGCTTGACCGAATGGACCCAAGGCAGCCCCGACGAAATCAAGGCCATCATCAACCAGGCCTTTGACGTGGACAAAGAGGGGCGGGTCAACACCGGCGCGATCCTGGGTTTGCGTAAGCTCGACATCCCGGACCCGCGCTGGCGCGAGGCCATGGAGGCCATTGCCGACAGCTTGCAGGTGGTGGGCAGTAAAAAGCTCCTGCGGGTCTACGAGCGGCAGGATGACGGCAGCTATGCCCCGATCCCGCTCGCCCTGGCGGAGTTGTGATGGTGGTGCCCATCGAAGTGCGGGCGGCCGTGGAGAACCTGCCGGCTGTGAGCGGCCCGGAAATGGCTCTCGTCTGGGCGCACGGCATGGCGAGTTGCGGCTGCGATGTCTGCAAGAGCCTCTTTGAGGGCCGGCAAGACAGCGCGCGGGATGCGGCGGTCAGACTCGCCGCCGCCAGCATCCGGCTGGTCGAATATCTCAACCAAGACTGGCCGTAGGCCGGTCAGGAGGCAGCATATGGAGCGCTCCAGTTGCATAGAGTGCGGCCACATCGGCCAGCCCATGGAGTCCAACGGTGAGACGCTGTGCGGCAACTGCGGCAGTCGGAGTCTGGTCCCGTGCGGCTCGGGCGCGGATCGGCCGGTGCCCATGCGGGTGTTGCGGTCCGCCGAGGGCCAAGCCTTGACCTGGAAGAAGCGGGCCGAAGCCCTGTCCCGGGTGGTGAACGAAGCCATCACCAACGGCCACCTTGGCGCGCCCTACGCGGGCGAGGCCCGGCGGATCATGGCCGGAGTGGCCTAAGCGAAACCGCCCCGCGTGGGCGGTCGTCCGGGCGTGGCGGCCCGGGCCTGATGAGCAGCCAAAAGGAAGAGTCATGGAATGGCGCATCATCCCAGGCTTGGAAGCCTACGAGATCACGCCTACGGGGCGCGTACGCAGACGCGGGTCGAGTTATCGCTTGGCGTTGCAAGGTCGCAAGTATGTTTTGCGCAATGCGGGCAGAACGGTACGGCTTTATCCCGATGACCTGGTCGCACAAGCCTATCCCGAACTTGCCGAAACGCTTCGACTGCGGGCGCGTGTCGCCGAGTTGGAAACGGCCTTGGAACAAACCCCGAAAAACGTGCCGGCCCAGCCGAAGGCAGCCGCAAAGCCGCGCAAAGATCGGTCGTGCTCTGTCTGCCTGGCCAAGTTCACGCCGCGCGCAGGCGGCAGCCAAAAACTGTGCCCGCAATGCGAAAAGACCGCTCCGAAGAAGCCCAAAAAGCGGAAATGCGTCGTCTGCGGTCGAGAGCTGCCGCAAGGATTCTGGCGGCGCTGCTCGGAACATGCCTTCCGGGATTCCGTGCATACCGAGGATGACTTCGGCGGCGCGGTCGCGCTGTAGGAGGCTGTCATGCGCAAGGGTGATGTTGTCGTCTCCCGTCGCCACAAGGGGCTTATCCGGGTTGTGATCGTCTACACCAACGGCGGCGGCGTCGGGAAAAAGCTCAAGAAAGACGGAACGCTCTGCCGGAGCGAAGTGTGCTTCGGGCCTGATGACGTTGCGGCCGTTAGAACATGTTTTCCGGGACTGCGGTCCCGTTAGGAGCGAGTCTTATGCGCCCCGAATCTCGTAAAAGCCTGCTGGGCAAGGTCCATATCGCCAAGAAAGACCTTGGGCTGGACGATGGCACCTATCGCATGATCCTGGAACGCCAGACCGGCCATGACAGCGCGGCCAAGCTGACCGTGCCGCAGCTCGTGGGGGTGGTCGCCCACATGCGCAAGCTTGGCTGGCAGGAGCCGGCCAAGAAGGCCACCCACCGCAAGCCGGTCGTGCCCGAGGCGGCGGGCTACCTCGACAAGATCGAGGCCTTGTTGGCCGAGGCCAAGCGGCCGTGGAGCTATGCCGGGGGCATCGCCAAGCGCATGTACAAGGTGGACAAGCTCGAATGGCTGACGCCTGACCAGGTGCGCGGGGTCATGGTGGTGTTGCTGCGCGATGCCGAGCGTCATGGGAGGCCGGCGTGAACGGGCACCCCAATCTCCCGGCCTCGGTGGCCGAGCTGGTGGATTTGATCGGCCTGGACAAGGCCATGAAGCTGGTGAAAACCCTCGGCGGGACCACGTTCCCTGTGCCCAAGCGGCAAACCAGGTTGGGCGAGGTGCGGTACAACGTGCTGGCCGACGTGGTGGGCGTGGACGCGGCGGATGCGCTGGTGAAGCGTTACGGCGGCGACGAGCTGTATATCCCCAGGTGCGCGGCCGCCTTGCAGGCCGCCCGGGACGCCGAGATCAACGAAACGTTTGTAGCCGAGACCCGCACCGGCCGGTCGGCGGCGGATGTTGTCTTCAGCCTGGCCAGACGCTACAAGCTTTCTGATAGGCGGGTTTGGGATATTCTCAAGGAGGTGCCCGCCAAGCCGAGCGACCAATTGCGGTTGTTTTAGGGGAGGGCTATGAGACGTTTATTGGTGTTAGCGGTTGTTGTGATGCTGTCTATTTTGACTAGAACGGCATGGTCAGCTGAAGAAAGTGCTTTAGTGAAATTACATGGAGGGAATATACTACAAGCAGTCAATAAAGCGGCAAGCGATGGAGGCTTTAAAGACTTCGCTCAAGATGCAAATTTGAA
>JAEZEM010000524.1 GCA_023417745.1 Pseudomonadota bacterium | reverse complement strand
GTTGCGGGGCTTGTAGACCGAGGTGTCGAGGTTTCGGCGCTCGATGACCTCGTTGCCTTGGTGCATGCCGCAGTCGATGGCAAAGCGGGCCGTGGCGGTCTCGATAAGGTGGCAGGAACCGGTGACGGTTCCGGCCGCGCCGAGGAACTTGACCTTCATGGTGCCTCCGGGTGCGGCCGCCTGGGCGGCCGCGTCTTGATAATAAGCGCCTTTGCGGGCTAGACCGGCAAACGGCGGTCGGCCGTTTGCCAGAGGACGCCGTGTACCCCGTTCGGCCGCCGCTGAAAAGGCCCTGCCCTGAAATCAGCCAAAGGAGCGCTCATGTCCGCCTCGCGCCAATACTTGATCAACGACCTGTCAATGTCGGAATCCTGGCGGCTTTTCAAGATCATGGCCGAAATCGTCGACGGTTTCGAGCAGCTTGGAGAATTGAAACCGGCCGTGTCCATTTTCGGTTCGGCCCGGATAGGCCCCGACGAGCCGCTCTACGCCGAAACGGCCAAGCTTGCCCACATGTTGTGCCAGGCCGGCTATTCGGTCATCACCGGCGGCGGACCGGGACTCATGGAAGCGGCCAACAAGGGGGCCTACGAATGCGGCGGCGAGTCGGTGGGGCTGCATATCCACCTGCCCCTTGAGCAGCAGCCCAACAAGTTCCTGACCATCCGCAGCGACTACCGCTATTTCTTCATCCGCAAGCTCATGTTCATCAAGTACGCCATGGCCTACATCGCCATGCCCGGCGGCTTCGGCACCCTGGACGAACTGAGCGAGGCCTTGGTGCTCATCCAGACCCGGCGCATCAAGCCCTTTCCCATCATCTTCATGGGCAAGGCCTTCTGGGGCGGGCTCATCGACTGGTTCAAGGGCACGCTCCAGGACCGGGGCTTTGTCTCGGCCGAGGACATGGAGCTTTTTACCGTCCTGGACACGCCCGAAGAGGCCGTGGCCTACATCCGACGGCACGTCATCGTTTAACCCTTTGAGGACGCTCCAGGATACCATGAAGATATACGCCGATGCCGACGCCCTGCCCACGCCCATCAAGGACATCCTGTGCCGGGCGGCCATGCGCCGGGGGATTTCGCTCATTCTCGTCGCCAACAAGGCCCTGCGCTTCCCCGAGTCCCCCCATATCGTGGCCGTGCGGGTGGGCCAGGGCTTCGACGTGGTGGACGGGGTCATTGTCGAGCGCGTGGCCTCCGGCGATCTGGTCATTACGGCCGACATTCCGCTGGCCGCCCAGGTGGTGGAAAAGGACGCCCATGCCGTCAGCCCGCGCGGCGAACGCTACAACCGCGACAACATCCAGGGCAAGCTGGCCATGCGGGGGCTGCTCTCGGAGCTGCGCGATTCGGGGGTGGTCACCGGCGGCCCGCCGCCCCTGTCCAACCGGGACCGTGAGGCGTTTGCCAGGGAGCTGGAGATGATTTTGCAACGGCACGGGCCAGGACGCTCGGTCCCGGATCAATCCAACGGAGAAAAATAATATTGGCCTGTCCTGCCCAACCGCAACGCCGCGAGCCACGTCCTTCGCCGGAATAATGACTGGCAATCACGAAGCAAACGTTTCTCGTGTTACGTTTACAAAAACCTATTGCAAGTCCATGGTGCACTCCACAACTGGCTTCGATTTCCACCCTCAACAAAGTGAATGGGGAGCGCCCATGAGCGAGTACACAAGAGACTTGGCAGGTTGGCTGCGGATATGCGGACCGGATTGCTCCAACGACGCGCATTGCCTTGAGCAGGCGGTTCTCACCGTCGGCGAGAAATTCGGCAAATATCGTGCGCAAGAAGACGACGGCCTGATTTTTCTCGCCAGGGCTGGAATGCCGATGCGGCTTTGCCTGAGCTGCGCCGACGACGTCGACAATCTCCTGCACCTGCTGCGTATTCCCTACCGGTTCGAGCTAAACGCCCAGCGAGAGCTCGACAAGGCCCGGCTGGCGCCGAATCGCCCCAAGGTCGTGCCCATCAAGGGCTGCCAGGGAAACTGCCGCCAGCGCGGCCTTGCCGAGGTTTGCTAAGGGTTGGGCCTCGCCTGCGTCAATCTGCGGCAGGCGGATTACTCGCGCTGTTCACTTGTTATGTTTTAATTAACATAACAAATAAACTCTCCTAGTCTGGCTCGCAGGTTGTGAATGTTGCTTTCGGCTGCCTTGGAATGCGCCAATCCCCTGTCGCGTGGACACGGCAGGGATTGGTGTTTCCAGGGAACGGAAATTTCTTTGACAGAAATCCTCGCGTCGCGTCGGCGAAACTGTCTTGAGCGTTTCGCCGACAGCAGGCGAGGGCCATCTCTGTAAAAGAAAACCTGTCGCTCTTTCAGATGCGCGACATCAGCGAGTCGGTAGGGCGCGCCGGAGGCGTTGGCCAGGGAGGTCGTTTCCTCGATGGCCCCCACGGTCTGATCGACTTGGGCCGCGTTGCGGGCGTTCAACCACACAAACTCCACAACCAGCAAAAAACAAAAACGCCCTCCGACCAGTTGGCCGGAGGGCGTTCGCCGTCCAAAAGACGGATAATCAGGTCGCGGGTCAGCCTTCGTAGTACGACCGCAGATGCTGGCTGCGCACCGGATGGCGCAGCTTGCGCAGGGCCTTGGCCTCGATCTGGCGAATGCGCTCGCGAGTGACGTTGAAAAGCTTGCCCACTTCCTCAAGGGTGTGGTCCGACTTCTCACCCAGCCCGAAACGCTTGCGCAACACCTGCTCCTCGCGCGGCGTCAGGTCGGACAGCACCTTGCCGATCTGCTCGCCAAGCTTGGTGTTGA
>JAEZEM010000099.1 GCA_023417745.1 Pseudomonadota bacterium | reverse complement strand
TCTGGAGCTTGGCGATCAGTTCGGGCTCGCTGATGGCGGCGGCGGCGTACCAGCCGACCGGGGAGGTCGGCGGCGCGACGCCGATGGGCACATGGGCGGCGATGATCATGAGCTTGCCCTCGGCCTGCCCCCGGTCCAGTTCGCCCACCAGCCAGTCCAGGCGCGCCTTGTCCAGGGAGCCATGCCCGTAGCCGGGGGAGCTCGTCGGGCTATGGGGCTGATCGACGTCGTCTTCCCGCTGGGTGTCGTCGACCACAATCACCTTCAGCGGAATATCCGCCTTCGGCTCAAAGCTGTAGCAGGCAAAGTTGTTCTCGGTATTGGCCTGGCTGAAGCCGTGGCCGACCGGAGTCGAGGTGGTGTGGAAAAATTCAGCCATCCACTCCTTGGGCGTCAGCGAGCGGCGGTTGGGGTCGGCCACGACCTTGGGCGGACTGGGGAAGTCCGCCACCGGTCCCATGCCGACGATATCCCCGTAGGGCGTCCGGCCGTCGATGACTCCCTGGTAGGTTCCCCGGCTGTCGATGCCCTTGGGGTCCGTCAGGAAATCGCCGAGATCAAGGACCTGATCGCCGGTATAGACCTGTCGAAAATAGTCGGTCACCGGAAAGGAACCGATGAAGAAATGGTCGTGGTTGCCGCGCGCCTGATACCAGGGGATGGACTTGTCCAGCCCGGCCGCCTGGAACGGTTTCTGGTAGTCGATGCTGTCCGCGCCGACGTGGGCCCCGGAACTGGGGGTTATGGCCTTGCCGTCCAGGACGTCGAGGTACCAGCGCAGTTCGTTGTACTGGGTATTGTTGCAGGTGTCGCCCAGGGAGATGCCGAAATCCAGGGGGGCCTCTTTATGGATGGCGTTTATCGTCCGCACCGCTGCGTCCAGGACCTGGATCGTGTACAGCATGGCCGGGGAATAGGCTGCGGAAATGCCGTGTTTGAGGCCAAGGGCGAAGAGCTGGGCCGGGCTTTCCTTGTCGGCGACATGGATGTCGGAGATGGTGAAAAACCGCGCCAGCCGGGCAACCGGTTTCGCTGCGGCGGCGTCATAACCGGCGGGCATGAGGTCGAGCCGTTTGGGGAAGGCGAGGGGGGCGCCGAAGCGCCAACGGCCATAGCCTGACGCGGCGTATTGGGCGACGTCCGTGGGCCGCAGCTTCGGCGTGCCGTCGGGCACGGGAACGGGCACGACGCTGCGCGCCAGCGTCGCCAGGGTCTGGGCGGCGGCTCTGGCCGGGGCGAGGAGCCATTCAAGGCCGGAGGCCAGTCCGCCGCAAACCGCAAGCGCAACGCCGGAAAGGCTCGTATTGAGAAAATTGCGCCGGGAAAATTTCATGATGAGCGCTCCTTTATGATGTCTGGGCGACGGTTACGGTCACGCAACGGACAGGGGCTGGCTCGTATCGCGTCCCTTAAAAAATACGAGAGTATTTTTTAAGAAAAATTACTGGTTTTAGTTCGTTGACAACAAATCACCCTAGGCGCTTTTCGCGGACGCGACACTAGAACAACTCTGGAATGACGGGGATGATGGAAAATTTGAACGCCCATTCGTCGCCTGCGACTCGGCGCGGCCGTATCACGGCGTAATCGGCCTCCACACTGAACTTGACCGGCAGCTTGCCGAACAGCACGGTCTTGGCCAGGCCTAGGCCCACGGGCAGGGTCAGGGCGTCATCGGCGTTTTTTTGCATCCAGTCGATGGTCACCGTGGGGGACATGCCGACCTGCCAGGTCGGGGCGGGCGAGTACCAGATGAAGTAGTCGATCCTGGTGTGGTTCATTGCCTGGCGTGTCGGATCGCCGGCCACGGACCACCAGTGCTCCGGGAACATGCCCACCACCCATTTGGCGTCCAGGTACAGAGCGGCCATGGCGCCGCCGAGCTGCCATTTGCCGTTGCCCAAGCGGGTGTCCGTGGCCGTGGGCAAAATGACGGAGGGGCCAATGCCCCACCGAAATCCCGGACCTTTGGTGTTGGGACTTACCAAAGCCTTGAAATTGATGTCGCCCAGCCCGGATGCGAAGTCCACGGACGACTCGCCCTTGGCCACGGGCGAGTTGTAGAGGGGGATCAGCGGCCGCGTGACGAGCCGCCAGTCGCTGCTCAGATCAAATTTGAGCACTGGCTGGAAATTGTAATTGAACTCCGGCTTGTCATGCTGGAAGTTTCGGTTTTTCTGGGCTTGTTGCAGATTCAGATTGAACTGGTTGGTGATCATCCACAGTTCGCCGACAGGATCGCTCGATTCCTGGGTGATCTTTTGCAGGTAGGCTTGTTCTTGATCCGGGGGGAGCTGCCCGCCTGAAACCGGAGAAACGCAAGAGAAGCAGATGAGCAATATGCAAAAGGCCGTTAATGGACGGAAGACGAAAAACAGTCCGCGTTGTTGCATTTTGCGCATAATGGTGACTTCAAAACCCTCGCAAGACGAGCCAGGAATAAATTAGTGGACTTTGCTTATTTTTTCGTATGTCAATAAAAACTACTGACATTATTCATCTTAATTATGGTTGCTTGTAAATGCCTTGTTTAGGGTAATTACGTGTCAGAATTGAAATGGTAGAAGGCAACGGCAGAGCATTGCCGGAGTCGGTCGAGGCGCGATGGCGTTTGGGGACGAGCAGGACGATTTTTAGGCGTCCATTTCGGTGAATGAGAGCTTACTTGGCCGCAAGTTCCGGCGCGCACCAGGCCGGAGCCAGCCGGACGAGTTCCTCGCGCGGCAATTGCACCAATACCGGATTTTTCGTGGCGTCGAGCCAGCTTAACATGGCAAGCATATTCGGTTCGGCCATGGCCGTGCAGCCTGCCGTGGGCGCGCCAGGACCTCGCCACAAGTGCAGGAAAATGCACGAACCGGCCCCAGGCTGGACGCTTGGGGCGTTGTGGTCCACGAACAGCCCGTAACGATACAGCCCGTCGGGCCGCAACATCCGCTCATCGCTGTCCCAGTCCTTGGCGACGGCGTTTTCCTCGAACATTTGATTGTACTGCTTCGACGCCACGGTATCCACGCAAACGGTTTGCGCGGTGACGCGGTAGACGGGGAACTGGGCTGGCGACCGGAAGGACTCGGACGGGCCGGTAAAAGCCAGCGGCAGGTTGAAAACGCCGGCCGGCGCGCGCCCGTCCCCTTCTTTCTTGACCGGCGCGTCGGAGAGCTGTTGGCCGTGCAGACCTCTGCCCCAGGCCAGGCCGTTTCGCCCCAGGCTCACGGGCACGTCGTCGCCGACAGGACGCCAGACGGCATTGGGGCCGGAGCGCTCGAACCGACGCAGCCGGGCTTGGGGCGTGTTCCAGTCCTCGGCCACCACCAGCACAATTTGGCTGGCCCCTGCCACAGGGGACGTCGACTTCACGGCCGCAGCGGTTTGCGCCGTCGTAGTCTTGGCGGCCTGGCAGCCCAGTCCCAGACTCACGACAAGGACAATAAGGACGGACAACGTGATATGGTGTCTCATGTCTTGCTCTCTCTCCCCAGCAGGCGCGGGTTGCTTTGTCTGACGACCGAGCCGGTATAGCCGGATATTTCCAAGCCGGGAAGGGGCCACTATGGCTCTTGGCGTGAGCGTTCAGGAATGGCGGCCCGTGGCGGCCATTCCTGAACCACGACAGGTGGAAGGATAAATTCCCACGAAAAAAGGGCCTGCGAATCATTCGCAAGCCCTTTGAAATTTGGTCGGGGCGAGGTGATTTGAACACCCGGCATCCTGCTCCCAAAGCAGGCGCGCTACCAGTCTGCGCCACGCCCCGACGAAGAGGATTCTCGTTACTGCAACTCTCCGCCCAAGGCAAGCAGGCATCCGGCCGGACTCCCGGTATTTTTGACGATGGATAGCCGGCAGCGGGCGGCGCGGCCCCAGGCGGCGTCGCCCGCTCGCAGCGGCGCTACGGCAGCCCAAGGCCGGCGATGACCGCGCCGCACGTGCCGCAGCGCCCGTCCACCGTGCGCGCCGCCATAAGCCCCAGGCCCTCGCGTTCCATCAGCCGCTCGCCGCAGCCGGGGCAGTAGGTGGCGCTGCGGGCCACGTCATGGACGTTGCCCACGTAGACGTAGCGCAGCCCGGCTTCGCGGCCGATGTCCCAGGCCAGGGCCAGGGTGCGCGTGGGCGTGGGCGGCCGGTCGCGCATGGCGAAATCGGGATGGAAGCGCGAGATGTGCCAGGGCGTGTCCGGCCCGAGCTCCTTGACCAGGAAATCAGCCAGCTCCCGCAGCTCCTCGGGCGTGTCGTTGAGGCCCGGGATGATCAGCGTGGTCACCTCCAGCCACCAGCCGAGCTTGCGGATGGTCACGAGGTTTTGCAGTACCGGCCGCAGCCGCGCGCCGCAGACGCGGTGGTAGAAGTCGTCCCGCATGGCCTTGAGATCGATGTTGGCCGCGTCGATGCGCCCGGCCAGGGCATCCAGACAGGCCCGACTCATGAAGCCGTTGGAAACCATGATGTTTTTAAGACCCTGGGCATGGGCCAGCTCGGCCGTGTCGGCCATCAGTTCGTAAAACACCGTGGGTTCGGAATAGGTGTAGGACACCGAGGCCGCGCCGCTGCGTTTGGCGGCGGCCACAAGCCCGGCCGGATCGACCTTGTCGCCGGCTATGGCCTTGCCCTGGCGCGGCGGCTGGGACAGGCCGGCGTTCTGGCAAAAGGCGCAGGACAGGTTGCAGCCCATGGTCCCGAAGGAAAAGGTCGTCGTGCCCGGCAGGAAATGGTAGAGCGGCTTTTTTTCCACTGGATCAAGGTTAGCCGCCGCCACCCGGTCGTAGACCAGGGTAAAAAGCGCGCCGTTCCGATTTTCGCGCACCCCGCACAGCCCGCGCCGGCCCGGCGCTATGCGGCAGAAGTGCGAACACAGCCGGCAGGACACGCGGCCGTCGGGCAGAGCTTTCCACAGCGCGGCGGGATGCATGGCGACCTCCCTTACTTGAAGTTGGGGCAATGGCCTCAGGAACCGCTGGCCGGGGCCTGGGCCGGCGATTGGCCCTGGGGCTGGCCGGCCTGATTCCACTGGTTCCAGGGATTGCCCTGGCTGCCGGGACCGCCGGGTTGCCCTTGGGGCGGCTGGCCGCCCTGGCCCGGTCCGCCGGGGCGTTGCCCCTGGCCGGACTGTCCGGGCTGCCCAGAGGACCCCGGCTGGCCGTATTGTCCGTATTGCCCCGGTTGGCCCTGGCGGCCGGGCGGCTGTTGGCCTGGTTGGCCGGGCTGTTGGCCGCCGGGACGGCCGGATTGTCCCGGTTGCCCTTGTTGGCCTTGCTGGCCGTAGGGGCCGGGCATATTGCCGATTTGCGGATAGATGTAGAACGGGCCGGCCTGGGACTGCCCCTGATCCTTTTTGGGGCGCGGGCCGACCTGCATGGTGACGTTGCCGTCGTCGTCGCGGCCGAGCTTGCCGTGGTCAATGGTCCCGATGCGCGTGTCGCGCCGGGGGGCGTCGTCGCGGTCCCAGTCGCTGGGCGAGGGCGGCTCGGGCGGCGGGCCGTAGGCCGGGGACTGGCCGGACGGGCCGGAGCCGCCGTCGGCCAGGGCCGG
>JAEZEM010000084.1 GCA_023417745.1 Pseudomonadota bacterium | reverse complement strand
CACGAGCAAGGCCTACTACACCACCCTGCTCGTCACCTTGTCGGGCCTGTACATGAAGATCCGCCGCGAAGGCCTGGTCGCCATTGAAAAAGACGTGGAACGGCCGGCGGAAAGCCCGATTTTCAGCGACTTCGCCAAGAACAAGAAAAACCACGAAGTGCTGATTTTCATCTGCGACACCATGCGCATCTTCTCCACGGTCAACATCGAGGCCCATGAGTTCGACAACATCATGGACGCCGACATCGAATCCACCGTGCACGAGCTGCTTATCCCTTCCCACAGCATGAGCAAGGTGGCCGACGGCATGCCGGCCCTGGGCATCGTGGCCTGCGTTCTCGGCGTCGTCATCACCATGGGTAAACTCAACGAACCGGCCGAAGTGCTGGGCCACAGCATCGGCGCGGCCCTGGTCGGCACGTTCATGGGCGTTTTGCTGGCCTACGGCTTCATCGGCCCCATCTCCACCAACCTGGAATTTCGGGCCAAGGAGATCGAGCACATTTTGCTGGTGGCCAAGGCGTCGCTGGGGTCGTTTGTCGGCGGCAATCCGCCGCCCGTGGCCCTGGAAGCCGGCCGCCGGGCCATCCCCATCCACTACCGCCCGACCTTCGAGCAGCTCGAAGAAGCCATCAAGGCCAGCAAGGGCAAATAACGACGCGATCGGGCAAGCGGGAGCAGCCAGGCCTGTCGCCGTCGGTCAGACCGGCCGCTGCGCCGGCTCCGGCCGGCCCTTGGCCAATACCCGGTCGATGGCGGCCTGCAGTTCCCCAAAACCCATGGGTTTGGTCACACAGTCGTCGATGCCGGCGGCCAGGAATTTTTCCCTGTCGCCCGGCATGGCGTAGGCCGTGACGGCGATGACCGGGACGGACGCCTTGTCCGGGCCGGCCTGCCCTTGCCGGATGCGCCGGGTGGCCTCCACGCCGTCGAGCACCGGCATCTGGACATCCATCAAAACGAGATCGAACTCCTGCTCGGCCAGAAGCTTGAGGGCTTCTTGCCCGTCGTGGGCCGGCACGACCTTATGGCCGGCCTTCTCCAGCATGCGGCTTGCGGCCATGAGGCTCACGGCTTCGTCCTCGGCCATGAGGATCGTCAGCGACCGGGCCTGGCCGGCCCGAGACGCCGCCGGGGCGCAGGCGGCCGCAGCCGCCTCGTGCCGCTTGAGCGGAATCGAACAGTACATCGTCGTCCCGCCCCCTTGCGTGCTGTCCACGGCCAGTTCGCCGCCAAGCAGGCGCACCAGCTTGCGGACAATGGACAGCCCCAACCCTGCGCCTTGAAAGCGCCGCGTATAAGCACCCTCGATCTGGCTGAAGGGCTCGAAAATATAGTGCAGCTGGTCGTCGGGGATGCCGATGCCGGTGTCGCTGACGGTAAAAAGCACCGGCGCCCTGTCGCGGTCGGCGCAAGGCAGCAACGTCGCTTCAATGGCCACCTGGCCTTGGGGAGTAAACTTCACCGCGTTGCCCACCAGGTTGAACAGGATTTGCCGCAACCGGGTTTCATCGCCCACCAGCCGGCGCGGCAGAGCGTCGTCCACCGTGAACGCCAGCTGCAAGCCCTTGTCCCTGGCCGCCTGGGCAAACAGATCCAGGACAGACTGCCGCAACTGCCTGATCTCAAATACGTTTTTTTGGCAAGAGAGCTTGCCGGCCTCTATCTTCGACAGGTCGAGGATGTCGGAAAGCAGTTGGGTCAGGCGATGGGACGATTTGATCGCGGCGAGGAGATATTCCTGTTGCTCGGCATCAAGGGGCGTGGTTCGCAGCAGTTGCAGCGTGCCCAGAATGCCGTTGAGCGGCGTGCGGACCTCATGGCTCATGTTGGCCAGAAACTCCGATTTCGTCCGGTTGGCCGCCTCGGCCCCCTCCTTGGCGGCGCGCAAGTCGCACTCCATGCGTCGACGGTCGGTCAGGTCCACGTTGACGCCCATGATCCCCACAATTGCTCCCCGGCTGCGGATGGGGGCCAGTATTTCATGGTAGAAGACGTCTTCCCCGCCGGGAAGGCGGTATTCGGCCTCGGCGTCGACCCGTTGCCCGGCGTACGCCTGGGCGGCGTTGCCCCGCCAGCGGGCCAGGGTGTCGGACGACACGTCCAGGTCCCCGGAGGCCTGGGTGAGATCGCCCCACAGGGCCTGGCTGATGTCGCTTTGCAGGATGACCCGGCCGGCCAGGTCGCGAGCCCAGAAGTCCAGGGGAAGGTTGGCCAGCATGGCCCGCACGAGGGCCTCGTCCTGTTTGCGGTCGGTGATGTCCTTGATGGCCCCGTACAAGACATGCCGTTGGTTGGCCGCGTCGAATTCGCAATGATAGCGTTCGTTCACCCAGCGCACGCCGCCGTCCTGGCGCACGAAGCGGAACTCCTGCTCGCCCGTGTCGCCTGGCTTGAGAGACAGCAGATGCAGGCCGACCCGATTGACGTCGTCGGGATGGACAAAATGCAGCCAGCAGCCAAAGGCCCTGATCGTGTCTTCGTCACGCCCCAGCACCGCCTCGACCTGCCCTTCCATCCAATCGATGGCATACGGTTCAAAGGGGGTCCGGGAACAACGATGGAAAAAATCCGTGGACGTTAACAGGAGCTTTTTTTGCTGACGGGCTTTTTCCCGGACCAATTCCAGTTCCGTCAGGAGCTCGTCGTAAGTCTTGGCGTGATCGGGCACGGCATGTCCTGGCAAAGGCTGACCTCGAAGGGGTTGAGGGAGAAAGATCCCCTCCCTTATGCGCCAAGGCCGCCCGTCAGGCAATGCCCAAGGACGGGGTAAGACAACCGGCCAGCCGCTACGAGCCCTTGGGCAAGGTGAGCGCCGCGCAGGGCAGCACCGTGGCTTTGGCCACCAGAGCGGCCACCACGCCGAGGTCCAGCGGCGTCGACTGCCAGGCCCCAGAGGCGGCGTAGCCCCGGGCCTCGGCATAGGCGAAATCCACCTGTCCGGCCGGGGAAACCGTGAGCCCCAGGACGAGAAACGCCCGGGCCGCCGCTTCCTGGTCGGCCGGCGGCCCGGGACAGGCCGCCGCCAGGCGGGGCACGGCGTATTCCGCCGTCAGCCGCACCTGCGTTGCTCCCGCCGGTCCGGCGAAGGACTCCCAGGTCGTGGAAGCGATGCCGGGCGACAAGGCCAGCAGTTGGGACAGGGTGCGCCCGCTGGGTCCGTCCGGCCGCCAGCCCCGGGCCAAGGTCTCGGCCCGGGGCGCGAAACAGCCCGTCAAAACCGCCGCCATCGCCAAGACCAGCCACAGCATCCGTCCGGGCATAGCCCTTCCTCCTTGCCCCGCTTCCCAGCCTACCCTACTCTTGCCGCGTCGACGGGTTTCTTTTCGCCGTTTTTCTGCTAGGCCTTCATGTAGGGCGGGCTTCCCGCTCCTGGCAACCCCAACCCCGGAGAAACGCCATGATCCGTTTCATACGCGTCGTGTGCCTGGCCTTCGTGGCCCT
>JAEZEM010000074.1 GCA_023417745.1 Pseudomonadota bacterium | reverse complement strand
CGCGGCCGGGCTTGGTCGTTTCGGGGGAAACGCGGTCCTACTTCTTGTTGAGCCCGACTTCCTGGGGGAAGATCGGCAGATAGCGGTAGGACAGGCTCATGATGATGAAGCCGTAGGCGATGACCATGAGCGAGGTGGCCCATTCCGCCCAGTTGGGGGTGTAGATCTCCCACTTGGTGAACGGCAGCACCGGCTGGGCCAAGGCCTGGACAGTGAAGACGTAGCGGTTGATGACCACGCCGGCGCAGGCCAGGACAGCGCCCGTGTACATGAAGAACGGCTTCTTGCGCAGGGGCGTGAGCAGGCAGATGACCGGGACGATCAGGCACAGCACCAGTTCGGAGAAGAACAGCCACTTGCCGTAGACCATGCCGTAGAACATCTGGTCGAAGGTCAGGCCGGCCCGGGGCAGGATGTCGTTGATCCAGGCCCAGGTGTCCAGGTACTTAAACACCGTGTAGATCAGCAGCATGGTGCCGCCGATCTTGCACATGAGCGACTTGACCCGGTAGGTGGTGAGCTTGCGGCCGGTGACCTTCTCCATGAAGCCGCAGATCAGCACCGTCATGCACGGGCCGGAGGCGATGGCCGACAGGACGAACAGGAAAAACGTCCAGGGCCAGATGAAAAACCCGTCGCGGAAAGCGTACGGGCGGGCGAACATGACGCCGTACATGCCGCCCAGCGACCCCTGGTGGAAGGTCGAGAGGAACGCGCCGATGCCGGCGAAAAGCGGCATGACCACGTGCATCTGATGGGCCAGGTTGTGCAGGAACGGGATCTTGTTGATCTGCTTCTGCTCCAGGATGAGCGGAACGTACTCGATGATGAGCACCATCAGGTAGCAGGTGATGCAGAAGATGACTTCCGTCAGCATCGAGTGGACGTTGGGGTGCCAGTAGCCGAACCACGACCGGATGGGCTGACCGACGTCCAGGGACAGGATGAGCATGGCCCCGGAGTAGCAGATGAAGCCCTTGATGACGGTCAGGTTGATGATGTTTTTGAGTTCGTCGATACGGATGATGTAGCGCAGAAGCCCGGTAAAAAAGGCTCCGGCGCCCAGGGCGATGACGGCCAGGTCGAAGGTGATCCACAGGCCGAAACCGAAGTAGTTGTCAAGGCCGGTGACGCCAAGGCCGTAGGCGAAGCACACGAGCATGGCAAAAAAGCCGTAGAGGGCGACGACGCCCAACACGCTCAGCCATTTCATGAACTTCCCAAGGGAACAGCGCTCGACGCCCTCGGGGTACCACGTTTTTTCGATTTCAATAATGCTCATTGCATCCCCCCCGATTACTCGCTTTTAAGGTAGTTGTCGCCGAGCTTGCGGACCCATTCCCGCCGGCTGATGTAGTAGACCTGGGTTTCGGTGCCCAGGCGCTCCAACAGGCGGAAGGCGTAGGGGCTTTTGACCAGCTCGTGCACCTTGTGCTTGGGGTTTTTGATGTCCCCGAAAGCGAGGGCCCCGGAAGGGCAATTCTGGACGCAAGAGGTGACGTAGGCCCCGTCATCGAGGTTGTCGGGATCCTTGCCGGCGACGCGGGCGGCGTCCTTGGCCTGGGTCCAGCGATGATGGCAGAAGGTGCATTTCTCGACCACGCCGCGGGGGCGCACCGAGGTCATGGGAGACAGGGTCTTGTCCATGCCTTCCGGCCAAATGGGGTCGTACCAGCCGAAGTAACGGACGTGGTAGGGGCAGGCGGCCACGCAGTACCGGCATCCGATGCAACGGGGGTAGACCTGGCTCACGATGCCGCCGTTCTCGTTCTTGTCCGTGGCCACGACCGGGCACACGGACACGCAGGGCGGATTGCCGCACTGCTGGCAGGGCCGGGGCAGATAGGCAATGTCGTGATTCGGGAAGGCTTTGTCGTTGGTGAGCTCGTAGACGAGCATCCACGACGTGGCGCGCAGCTTGTTGGAGGCTTCGCGCTGGGGTTCAACGTTGTTTTCGGTCTGGCAGGAGGCCATGCAGGCTCCGCAGCCGGTGCATTTGTCAATATCGATCACCATGCCCCAGGTGATCGGGAATTCCTTTTTATGTCCGGACATGACGGCTTCCCTTTCCCTTCGTTAGGCGATTTTGACTTCAGGGGCGATCCACATGGACAGGCCCGAACCTGCTTCCTCGACCACGGCGGCAAGCGAGAGGTAGTTGGCTCCCTTGCCCTGGCTGTAGTAGTCGAAGGCGGTATGGCCGAAGCCCAGGGGGGCGGCGACCATGCCGGGCATGACGCTTTCGAAGATGTGGACCTTGGCCTGGCAGTCGACGCCGGCGCCGGACAGTTTGACCATCTGACCCTTGCTGAGGCCCAGGGCCTTGGCCGTCTCGCTGTTGACGCGGATGAAGGTGGTGTCGCCTTTGAGTTCAGTGTCCGGCACCATGGTCAGATCCTGACACGGCATGCCGGTGACCGGAGTGCCGGTACGCAGCTGGGCGTAGGGAGCCAACACCGTGGCCGTGGCCGGCTTGCCGGCCTTGACGGCCTTGGCCAGCATCTCGGCGGCAAAGCCCATGGCGGACTGGGCCGCCTGGCCGACCATGGTCCAGGCGTACCCGGCTTCCAGGGCCTTCCAGAGGTCGCCGCCGACCAGGGCGGGCGCGGGCTTTCCGGCCGCGACCTGCCAGGGCATGACGTCCTTGGCCACGAAACCGCCGCTGACTTTGGCCAAGCTCGCGACCTTCTCCTTGATGACCTGCTGGAAGTTGTCAAACTTCAGGTCGATGGAGAGCTTGCGGGCCAAGCCGAGCAGCACGTCGCCGGTGGTCTTGGTGTCGCAGAGGGGCTTCTGGATGGGCCGCACCAGGCTGTAGACGCAAAAGCCGGAGCCGTAGGGCGTGGCCACGTCGTCGTAGCGCGCAAGGGGCAGCGAGTTGGGCAGCACCAGATCGCACAGGGCAGCGGTCTCGTCCATGAAGGAGGAGAAGCTCACCTTGAACGGAATCTTTTCCAGGGCCTTGGCCATGGTCGCCGCTTCGGGCAGGCCATAGGCCGGGTTGGCGTCATAGATGAGCAGGGCTTTGGGAGCCGGGGTTTTGCCCGATTCCACGCCCTTGAGGTAGGCCGGCAGATCGCCGTCGAGCATGGCCGCGCGGGTGAGCGCGCCCGGGACGACCGAGGGCAGTTCCGGCAGCATGGAGACGCCGCCGGGCTTGTTGATGCGGCCCAGGAGCATGTTGAGCGACATGCCGGCGATGACCGGAGCCGCGCCCAGGCCCTGTCCGAAGGGCGAGCCGGTGACCACCAGGGGGGCCTTGGCCGAAGCCAGGGCCTTGGCGATGGCGGCCAGGGTCTCGGGAGCAACGCCGGTGGCCCGCTTGACGTCTTCGGGACCGAAGCCGCCGTTGACCACGGCCTTGAAGGTGTCGAATCCCGGAGCGTTGCTGGTCGCGCCGGCCTTGAGCAGGTGCCAGGCGATGCCCAGCGCAACCACGCCGAGATCGGCGGCGGCGGCCGGAACCCACTGGTCGCACACCGCGGCGGTGTTGCTGCGGGTGGGGCCGACATAAACGTAGTTGTTGGCGGGCTTGGCCCCGGCCGGGCGGCTGGCCCCGAAGGCCTTGCGGTTGCGGGAGGACGTTCCCCAGGTCTCGAAGATGTCCGCGCCAAGGACCAGGACCATGTCGGCGTTTTCGAAGTCGTAGCCGGCCTGGCCCTGGGCTCCCATGAGCTTCATGGCCTTGGCGGCGGCGGTGGCTTCGGAGGGCATCATGAAGCTGCCGGCGCTGCCGAGCTTGGCCGTCAGGGCGGTCAGGACTTCATTGATGGTGCCGGTGTTGTCGCCGGAGATGGAGGCCACCGCGCCTTTGGCCGCGCCGAGTTTCTCGGCCATTTCGACAAGGGCCTGCTCCCAGGTGATGGGGGCAAAGGTCTTGCCGTTGCGCTTCATGGGCGATTTGATCCGGGCCGGGCTGTAGAGCATGTAGACTTCGGACCGGGCCAGGGCGGAAACGCCGCCGCAGGACAACGGATGCGAAGCATTGCCGCCGGCCAGAACCGGATTGCCGGCCACGCGCATGATCTTGAGGCCTTCGCCAGCCGGGCACAGCTTGCTGGTGGTGGCCACGTAGTCGATCTGGCCCTTGGGAACCCGGGGGATCCACGGCCAGTTCTGGGTCCAGATAGAAGCGTCGTCAATCAATTTCCACGGAATAGGGGTGAACATGGCGCCCACGGTTCCACCCGCCACAAGACCGAGGAAAGCTCTGCGATCAAGTCCCATTTCTCCCCCCTTATTTATGACAGACGAAGCAGGCGTTGCTGGTGCCCATGGAAGCGTGGCAGCGTTCGCATTCCCACATTTTCATGGTGTCCTTGCTGTAACCGCTCAGACGGTTCTCGTAGTACGGCGGGGGAGTGTCCGTCTTGGCCACGTCGAGGTGGCACTTGGTGCACTCGAATCCCTTGTGGGCGGCGTGGGAGAAGAACACGTTGTCGGGCTGGTACTGGTACACAAGCCAGGGCACCTGCCTGCCGGTCTTGACGTAGTCCTTGACGAACTTGTCGATTTCCTTGCCGTTGGCAGAGGTATCGCCGGTCTCTTCGCCATGGCATTCGGCGCAGGACTCGGTGGAAGGCAGGCCGGCGAAGCGGCCGTCAGGCCCCAGATGGTGGCACTGCTCGCACTCAATGCCAAGCTGGGAATGGACCGTGTGACTGAAACGAATAGGTTGCGTCTTTTGGCTGTACAGCATCTTCGGGAAGATGCCCCACCCCACCACCAGGGCGCCGACGAAGCCGATCAGGGCAAAAAGCGCCATGCCGCCCACACCGCCGGCCGAATTCGATCTTTTCTCCTCCATACGTCCCCTGCCCATGCCTTTGCTGGTTGTCCGTCGCGCGCAAAGACGCCCAACGGCCCCTTCCCCCCCGCGGGGAAAGGCGGATGAAAGAAAGACGTGTCGCCACGTCACGAACCCCTCCGAGGATTTGTCCCCTCACCTCGGCACGGATTGTCGCACCGCGCTTTTTACCCAGCCTGGTTCTTCCGTGTCAAGGTCTAATGAAAAAATTCACGAATCCCCGGCCTTTTGCTGACTCTATTTGGGGCTTTTGCCCTCGCGGCCGTAGATGTCGTCGAAGCGCACGATGTCGTCTTCTTCAAGATACGGACCGGACTGAATTTCTATGATCTCGACCGGCACCTTTCCCGGGTTGGAAAGCCGGTGCAGACTGGTCTTGGGAATGTCCACGGACTGATTATCCGTGAGTAAAATTTCCCGTTCGCCCACCTGGACCAGGGCCGTGCCCGAAACCACCACCCAGTGTTCGGCCCGGTGGTGGTGCATCTGGAGCGACAGCCGCGCCCCGGGCAGCACCTCGATGCGCTTGATCTTGAAATTGGGCCCCTCTTCCAGCACCGTGTAGCTGCCCCAGGGCCGACGCACCGTCACATGGGCCTCGACGAGCTTGCTGCCCTGCTTTTTGAGCGCCCCCACCACGTCCTTGACCCGCTGGGCCTCGGACACCGGACACACCAGGGTGGCGTCCTTGGTCTGGATGACGATGAGGTCCTTGACCCCGGCCACGGCCAGGGCTCCACCTTGTGAAAAAAAGAGCGAGTTCGAACAATCCAGGGCCAGCACGTCGCCCTGGATCACGCAGCCGCTGGCGTCGCGCCGGCCAAGCCGATACAGCGCTTCCCAGCTCCCCAGGTCGTCCCAGTCGAAGCCCGCCTCCACCATGGCGATGCGGTCGAGCTTTTCCACCACGCCATAGTCCACGGACACGTCGGGAATAGCGGCGTAGCCGGCGGCCAGGGGACGTTCTTCCCGCGTGCGCCACCAGTCGAAAAGAATAGGGGCATGGGTTGCCACGGCATCCAGGAAAACGTCGGCCCGAAACACGAACATGCCGCTGTTCCAGGAATATTCGCCGCTGGCCAGAAGCTGTTCGGCGGTCTCCCGGTCGGGCTTTTCGGTGAATCCCAAGACGGCATAGCCGCCCTCGCCCAGGGCCTCTCCCCGGTGGATGTAGCCGTAGCCCGTCTCCGGGGCCTTGGGCGGGATGCCGAAGGTGACGAACCAACCGTCCTTAGCCAGTTCGGCCGCCCGGTCCATGGCCCGGACCCAGGAGGCGACGTCGTCGATGCGGTGGTCGGCCGGAAACACGCCGACCACCGCCTGGGGATCGGCGGTCATGATGGGGGCCAAACCGAGCAGGATGGCCGGCAGGGTGTTGCGCCCCACGGGTTCGGCCAACACGGCGCTGTCCACGTCCGGAAGCTGGCCGCGCAACTGGGCGCGCACCTCAAAAACGTGCTCTTCGTTGGTCACTACCGCGATGCCCGACGGCGCAAAGGCCTTGGCCACGCGCTCGACCGTGGACTGGAGCAAGGTCGCCTCTCCGCCCAGAGCCAGCAACTGCTTGGGCAGAAGCGTCCGGGAAAGGGGCCACAGCCGGGTGCCCGAGCCGCCGGCCAGGATCAGGGCGTAACGTCCGCCAGGGGATGTCCCGACATCGGAATTGCTCATAGCCGCAGATTCTCCAGTTCGTGTTGCGTCACGCCATTAAACGACCGGGGGAAGGAAGTGACGACAAGGCCCGTAATTTAGTGTTCTTTCGACAAAAGTCGTGGTTCCAAGGGACCCCTAGGGCTCATAGACGAACGGCGAACCCACGGCGGCCAGACGCGGCTGGACCGCGTCCTTCTCGGACAGCACCGGCTCGGCGACCGGCCAGGCGATGCCAATGTCCGGATCGTCCCAGGCAATGCCGGCGTCCAGATTGGGCGCGTAAGGAGCATCGACTTTGTACATGAATTCGGCGTCCTCGGTCAGGGTCACATAGCCGTGGGCAAAGCCCCGGGGCACCATGAACCGCAGGAAATTGTCGGCGGAAAGCTCAATGCCGTACCATTTTTTGTAGGTGGGCGACCCCACCCGCAAATCGACCACGACATCGTAGACCGCCCCCCGGGTCACCCAGACGAGCTTGGCCTGGGTGGCTGGCGGCAGTTGGAAATGCAGGCCACGCAGCACGCCCTTGGGGCCGGAACGGGCGTGGTTGTCCTGCACGAAATCATAATTGAGGCCGACCTTGGCGTAAGCCTCCCGGCTGTACGTCTCCAGAAAAAAACCCCGGTGATCGCCGAACACTTTCGGTTTGATCACGACAAGCCCCGGGATGCCGGTTGGCGACACCTCCACGCGGGACCTCCTTTGCTACGCTTGCCGACATACTCGGCCGTGCGGAATGAATGGGCGCTTCTAACGTATTTCGCGGCCTTGGACAACAACCGTCGCGGCCTTTAGTCCCGGCGCGAGCGAGGCGGCCGGCTCGGTTTGCCCGGTCCCGAGGAGCGGCCCTTGGAAGCCGGACGGGGCGACTTTCCCCCCGGCGACTGGCGCGACGGGCCAGACGCGCCGGTCTGACCGGAAGCCCCGGGAGCGCCGCCTGGCCGGGGACGTCGCTTGCCGCCCTTTTCCTCCCGGGAACCGGCCCCGCCTTGGGCTGAACCGGAGCGCCGGTCCTGGCTGGGAGCAGGCTTACGGGCTTGGGCGTGCTCGCTCCGCGCCGCGGCCCTTGGCTCCGCCGACCGTTCGCCGGACGGGTCCGGGGCGAGCATGACGCGCGGCGCGCCGCTTTTGGGGTCCAGCGGCGCGCCGGCCGGCACTTCCACGGCCAGCAGGTCGCCCGGGGCGGGCGGACGGCGGTCCGGGGAGCACAGCACGAGCAGCCCGGCAGCCGAGCAGCCGTAGACCGCGCTGCCCGGCACGTCGGCCAACGAAAAGGCCCCGGACACGATGCGCGCCCCGCCGATGGGCGCGGGCCGGGCCTTGCGGGCCAGCAGAAAGGACAGGCTCAGGCGCTCCTTGCCAAGGCCGGCCCGCTCGGAAAAAGCGGTCAGCCAGCGGGGCGCGCCGGCCGGCGGCATGGTGAAATGGCACCAGGCCCGGGTGCGCCCGGCCAGGAGCACGCACTCCTCGCGGTGGGGACAGGGGGCAGCAATATCCATGTCCATCTCGACAAAGGCCTGGCGCATCCCCAGCAGGCAGCGCCAGCCCAGGCGCGTGCCGGGTTCGACCACCAGCACCCGGCCGCCGGGCACGAGGCTTTCGGAAAGCTGGGCGGCCACCCGCTCCATGCGCTCGTCCAGCGGCTCGCGGACCTTGCCGGCCAGTTCGTTGGCCACGTTGACCATGGCCACGAGATCGGCCCCGTCGGTCAGCCCTTGCCAGTATTCGCCCCGGGTGACGCGGATGCGCCAGGGCGCGTCCGGGTGGGTGGGATCAAAGCCGGCCAGCTCGGTGAAAAGCGCCAATCCCAGTTCCAGGGCCCGTTTGGAACGGTCCACGCAGGTGATGCGCAGCCGCCGCTTTCGCAGATCGGGCCGGGACAGCCACAGGGCCTGGATGAACGTCAGGGGGCCGCTGCCAAGGTCGCAGACCCCCCCGCCGTCGGGAATGTCGAGGTCGAGACCGGGCAGCAGGCGCGACAGGCGCACGAGGTTCCAGGGCAGGTAATACCAGAGATAGGCCGACAGCACCTTCGGGTCGCTCAGGTAGCCCGGTCGGGGGCCGCCTTCGCGCTCGGCGGTCAGCGACAGGGACAGCTCGCGCACCACCTTGGGCAGTTCGCGCACCAGGCCAGGGCGCAGGGGCAAGGCTTTTCGCAACAGTTCGGGATAGGCTTCGAGCCGGGCGCGGACGTCCGGGGCCAGGGGCGCAAGCAGGCGCTTCGCGCCGGGACGGGCCGGCACGACGGCGGCGTCAAGGGACATAGGAAAAAACCATCCTTTGGATGAAGGCCGCGTCGGAATCGGCGGCGTCGACCAGGGGAACGAGTTTGGTGCGGGCGACGAGTTCGGCCGCCTGGAGGCGGCTTTGGGCATCGGTCAGAAACAGCGTCGCCCCGGCCAGGGACAGGTTGCCGGCCGCATGGGCGCGCCCGGCCAATCCGGGCGGTAAAAAACCAAGGGTTTCGAGGTCGGTCGGCGACACGGCCGCGCCGAACGCTCCGGCCAGATGAACCGAGGCCAGATCGGCCGTGGCCAGGCCGCCAGCGGCCAAAAGCGCCGAAACGGCCAGATTGCAGGCCGCCTTGACCTTGAGCAGTTCTTCGACGTCGCCGGCCGGCAGCCGGCAGCCGGCGGTTTCGAAATACGGTTCGCCGTGGGCGCGTCCGACCCGGGCGGCCAGACGCCGGCCAAGCGGCGTCGCGGCCGGGGTTGTAGCGAATCGGCCGTCCACGTCAAGGATTTGCTGCTCGACCAG
>JAEZEM010000516.1 GCA_023417745.1 Pseudomonadota bacterium | reverse complement strand
AAGAACTCCAGGAAGCTTTTGACGTCGGGATTCGTGGCGGCGGCGGCCGCCTTGCTGTAGACGTTGCGGCCCCGGCGCTCGATCTCGATGGCCGTGCCGACAATATCGCTGGCGCTGAAAAAACGAGCCATGTCGCGTCTCCTTATGGGATGCCTCCGGCGGCCGGGGGGGATCATCCCCCCCGGACCCCCGGCATAGGGACTTGCGTCCCCTGGCTATGCGTCGTGCCCCGGTCCTACAGCTCGTTGGGGAGCTGTTTGAGCTGGGCGTAGGTGTAGACCGGGCCGTCCACGCAGACGTAGCTGGAGCCGATGTTGCAGCGGCCGCAGATGCCGATGCCGCACTTCATGCGCTTTTCCAGCGTGGTCACGATCTGTTCGTCGGCAAAGCCCAGCTTTTTGAGGGCTTCCAGGGTGAACTTGATCATGATGGGCGGGCCGCAGGTGATGGCCACGCAGTTTTCCGGCTTGGGAGCCATCTCCAGCAGCACGTTGGGGATAAGGCCAACCTTGTGCTGCCAGCCGTCGGCCTCGCGGTCGATGGTCAGCGTGGTTTCGATGTCGGACCTGCCGGTCCACTCGGGCAGTTCGGCGGAAAAGGCCATGTCCAGGGGCGAACGCGCGCCGTAGAGCAGGCGGATCTTGCCGAAGTCGGCCCGGTTGTCGAGCATGTAGAGGAAGAGCGTGCGCAGCGGGGCCATGCCGATGCCGCCGCCGACGAACACGATGTCCTTGCCCTTCATGTCGGCCACGGGGAAGGCGTTGCCCAAGGGCGCGCGCACGCCGACCTTGTCGCCGGCCACCAGGTTGTGCAGCTTGGCCGTCACTTCGCCGGCCCGCATGACCGAGAACTGGAGGTAGTCCATGCGGGTGGGGGGCGAGTTGATGACGAAGGTCGATTCGCCGATGCCCGGGGCGGACAGCTGACCCACCTGCCCGGGCTCGAAGGTGAAGGCCTTCATCTTGGCTTCGTCGTCGAAACGCACCCGGAAGGTCTTGATGTTGTGGGTCTCCTGGACGGTCTCCAGGATGGTGGCCACTTCCGGCAGATAGGGATTGAATGGATCGGTCATGGTTGAACCTCTAGCCCTTGGCCTTGGCCACGGCGTTTTGCACGATCTCGCGGATGTCCACCGAGACCGGGCAGCTTTTCACGCAGCGCCCGCAGCCGCAGCAGGCGATAAGCCCGTCGTGCAGGGTCGGGTAGTAGCTGAACTTGTGGCCGACGCGGTTTTTTAAGCGATGCGCCTTGGTCGGGCGCGGGTTGTGGCCCGAGGCTTCCAGGGTGAACTGGAAGTGCATGCAGGCGTCCCAGGAGCGCATCCGCCGGCCGGCCGTGCCCGTGCCCTCGTCGGTGATGGAGAAGCAGTAGCAGGTGGGGCACAGGTAGGTGCAGGCCCCGCAGCTCACGCACTTGTCGGACTGGTCGCGCCAGAACTCCATGTCGTCAAAAAGCGACAGCAGCGCCGCCGGCGAGGAGGCGATGTCCGGGGCTTCGCCCAGGGCGTCGCGGCTGGCCTTTTTCACGGCCTCGGCCTCGGCGGCCTTGGCCGCGCCGTCGGTCAGGGCCGGGTTGTCCAGGAACTTCGCGCCCTTTTCGCTCACGGCTTCGACGGTGTAGCCGCCTTCGACCGGCGTTAAGAGCACGTCCGAGCCGGCCGCGTCGGCCGGGCCGGAGCCGACCCAGTGGCAAAAGCAGGTGTTCTCGACCGTGGCGCAGGCCATGGTCACGAACACCGTGGCCTCACGGGCGGCGATGTAATACGGGTCCGGGAACTTCTTGCCCATGTAGACGCGGTCGAAGATGAGAAATCCGCGCGCGCCGCAGGGCTTGGAGCCGAAGACCACTGTGGGCTGGGCTTCGGTCTTGGGATCAAGTTTGAGGGTCGGGGCGTTGTCCTCGCCTTGCTTGCCGCAGGAGTAGCTGAAAAGCTCCTGGCAGGCCGGGAAGACCGCGCCCTTGGGCGGGGCCGTGGCGTCGGAACCGAAGACCGGAGCGCGGGCCGGGTCATACTGCCGGAACACCACGCTGCCGCCTTCCTCGACGGGGACGAGCACCCGGCTTTGGGCGGCCAGGGCCTTGAGCCACTCGGGGAGTTTCTCCCGGGGGATGTATTTGACGGCGGCCATTACCAGCTTCGCTCCTTGATGTTGTCTTCCTCGAGCTTAAACTGCAAAAGCGGCGGGATCGCGGCAACGTCAACGCCGGCCTGGTAATTAAACAGGTCGTGGATGGTGCGGTTGAGGTGCTTTTTGAGCGCCAGAACCGGGATGTCCATGGGGCAGGCTCGCTGGCATTCGCCGCATTCCGTGCACCGGCCGGCCAGGTGCATGGCGTGGACCACCTGGAACATCAGCTTTTCCGTCACCGAGTCTTCCTGGGACAACCAGTGGGGCTCACGGCTCTGGGCGATGCAGTGGTCGCGGCACACGCACATCGGGCAGGCGTTGCGGCAGGCGTAGCAGCGGATGCAGCGGTCCATGTGGTAGCGCCAGAAGGCCATGCGCTCGGGCACGCTCATGGCGTCCAGGGCGGCCAGGTCGGCGTCGGCGACCGGCGCGGCCTGGACCTGGGGGGCCGGGTCGCCGACAAAGGCGTCGGCCAGCACGGCGTTGGGGAACTGGCAGCGCAGGCACTTGTCGGCGGCCACCTCGGCCAGGGGCATGGACACGGCCTTGCCGGCGGCGGTGACGGTGACGGTCTTGCCGTCCACGGCCACCTTCTCGGCGTTGCCGGCGCTAAGGCCGGCGGCGGCCAGCTTGGCCCGCACCTTGGCGATGTCCACCACGCCGTCGCAGCCGGCGGAGAAGATCACGACATTGTCGCGGTCAATGAGTTTTTCCTGGAGCAGCTCGACCACCGAGCGGGAGTCGCAGCCCTTGACCACCACGCCGACTTTTTTGCCGGCAAAGCTCGGCAGGTAAACGGCCGGGTTGTGGACGTTGAGCGCCCCCCACTGAAGCTTGTCCACGTCGGCCTCGCCGCGCATGAAAAGCGGCGTGTTGTGCAGGGCGTCGTAGCCTTGCTGCCAACCGATGACGCATTCAAGGCCGGGCAAAGCCTCCTTGATGCGGGTTTTGAGAGCGTCAAGCCGCGACACGGTTGCCTCCTTGGATGGCCGAAGCGACCTTGGCCAACAGTTCCGGGGACACGTTTTCGTGGCGCGTCGCCGGTCCCAGGGCGTGAATCTGTTCGGTGAACACCGTCACCACCTTTTGCCAGCGCTGGCCTTCCGAGGCCGAGACCCAGGTGTAGTCGAACCGGGCCGGGTCGATGCCCAGGATGGGCAGGAAGCGCTTGAGGACTTCCAGACGACGGCGGGCGTAGAAGTTGCCCTCGGCGTAGTGGCAGTCGCGCGGGTGGCAGCCGGAGACCAGGACGCCGTCGGCGCCGTTAATGAGCGTTTTGGCGATGAACAGGGGATCGATGCGCCCGGAGCAGGGCACGCGGATGATCCGCAGGTCCGTGGGCTGATTGAATCGCCCAACGCCTGCCGTGTCCGCGCCGCCGTAGGAGCACCAGTTGCACAGGAATCCGACGATCCGCAGTTCCTTGCCGGTCAGGACTGGCATAAGGCGTTGACCTCCGCGAGGATTTGGTTGTCCGTGAAGTGCGACAGCTGGATGGCCCCCTGGGGGCAGGTGGAGGTGCAGATGCCGCAGCCCTGGCAGACGGTCTCAATGACCTCGGCCTTTTTCTGGCCCCGGAATTCGACTTCCTTGATGGCCTTGAACGGGCAGGTCATGATGCACTTGCCGCAGCCCACGCAGCGTTTGATGTCCACGCGGCTGATCTGCGGGTCGCTTTCCAGCATGTCCTTGGAGAACAGGGCCAAAACCTTGGCGGCGGCGGCGCTGCCCTGGCCCACGGACTGGGGAATGTCCTTGGGTCCTTGGCAGGAACCGGCCAGATAGACGCCGGCGGTGTTGGTCTCCACGGGCTTGAGCTTGGGATGGCTTTCCATGAAAAAGCCGTACTTGTCGTAGGAGATGCGCAGCTTTTCGGCCAGCTGGGGCGCGCCCTTGGCGGCCTCGGCGCCGGCGGCCAAAACGACCAGATCGGCTTCGATCTCGACCTGGGTGCCGGCCAACGTGTCGGCCCCGCGCACGATCATCTTGTCGCCCTTGGGGTAGACCATGGCCACGCGGCCCCGGATGTAGCGCGCGCCGTACTCTTCCATGGCCCGACGGGTGAACTCGTCGTACATTTTTCCGGGAGACCGGATGTCCATGTAAAAGACGTAGGACTGGGAATCCGGGATGTGGTCCTTGGTCAGGATGGTCTGCTTGGCCGTGTACATGCAGCAGAAACCGGAGCAGTACGGCCGGTCAAGGGATTTGTCGCGCGAACCCACGCACTGGATGAAGACGACGTTTTTGGGTTCCTTGCCGTCCGAGGGCCGCTTGATGTGGCCGCCGGTGGGGCCGGAGGCCGACAGCAGACGCTCGTACTGCAGGCCGGTGATGACGTCGGGGTAGCGCCCGCCGCCGTACTCGGTCACCTTGGAGATGTCGAAGAGGTCGTAGCCGGTGGCGGCCACGATGGCGCCGACATCCTCGGTGACGATCTCATCGGTCATGTCGTAGCGGATGGCTCCGGTGGGACAGACCTTGGCGCACACGCCGCACTTGCCTTTGACGAACTGGCGGCAGGTGGTGGCGTCGATATAGGCTTTTTTCGGAATGGCCTGGGGGAACGGGATGTTGATCGAGGTGCACGGCCCGATCTTTTCGTTGAAGGCGTCCGGGTTTTTCTTGCTCGGGCATTTTTCGATGCAGGCCCCGCAACCGGTGCACAGTTCCCAGTCCACGTAAGTGGCCTTTTTCTTGACCTGAACCTGGAAGTTGCCCACGTAGCCGCCGATGGAATCGACTTCGGCGTAGGCGTGCAGCGTGATGTTGGGGTGCTGGGCCACGTCCACCATCTTGGGGCCAAGGATGCAACTCGAACAGTCGACCGTAGGGAAGGTCTTGTCGAGCTTGGCCATCTTGCCGCCGATGGTGGATTCGCGCTCGACCAGCACGACCTCAAGGCCGCCGTCGGCGCAGTCGAGGGCCGCCTGGATGCCGGCCACGCCGCCGCCGATGACCATCACGCGCTTGTTGACCGAGAACTTGCTCGGGATAAGCGGCGCGTCGCGGCGCAGTTTTTCCACGGCGATGCGCACCAAATCCACGGACTTGTTGGTATTGGCCTCGCGGTCCCGGCCGATCCAGGAGACGTGCTCGCGGATGTTGGCCATTTCGAACATGAAGCGGTTGAGCCCCGCCCGTTCGACGGCCTTGCGGAAGGTCGGCTCGTGCATGCGCGGGGTGCAGGAAGCCACCACCACGCCGGTAAGGTTTTTATCTTTGATGGCCTGGATGATGCCGTCCTGGCCGGGTTCCGAGCAGGCGTACATGGTGTCCGTGGCGTAGACGACCTCAGGAAAATCCAGGGACGCCTTGGCCACGGTCGCGGTGTCCACCGTGCCTTCGATGTTGCTGCCGCAGTGGCAGACAAAAACGCCGATTCGCATTGCCTATGCTCCCTCGCTGTTAGTCCGCGACCGCAAGGGCCTTGGAAAGGACGGGCCTGGGGTCCACGCAGAGCTTGCCAAACCCGATGTCCTCGTCCGCGATGTTCAGGGCCACGGCCATGAGCTGGGTGAAGTAAGGGACCGGCATCCGGTAGTTCGTGCCGCCGGCGCGGTTGACCTGGCCCTGGCGCAGATCCAGGTTCATCTGGCACAGGGGGCAGGCCACGGCGACCATGTCCGCGCCGACGCTGACGGCGGCGTCCAGGAGCTTGCCGGAGAGCTTGGCCACGACGTCGGGCCGGGGGATGCCGTAGGAGGCCCCGCAGCACTCGACCTTGAGCGGAAAGGGCACGACCTCGGCCCCCATGGCGGCCAGGATGTTGTCCATGGCCATGGGGTTCTCGCAGTCGTCAAAGGCCATGAGCTCGGGCGGCCGGTTCATGATGCAGCCGTAGTAGCAGGCCACCTTGAGGCCCTTTAAGGGCGTGCGAGTGGCCGATTTCACGGCGTCCAGGCCGACCATCTCGGTCAGGGCCTGAAGCACGGACACGGCATTGACGCCGCCGGCGTAGGGATCGTCCAGGAGCTTGTCGACCTTGGCCTTAAACGGCGCGGCCTCGCAGCGGTGGTTGGCCGTGCGCAGGTTGGTCAGGCAGCTCGGGCAGGGCGTGGCCGCGGCCTTAAGGCCCAGGTCGGACACGAGCTGCAGGTTGCGGGCGGCCAGGGCGGCGGACAGCACATGGTCCTTGGTGTGGGCCGGAGACGAGCCGCAGCAGCTCCAGTCCGGGATGTCCACCAGGGACAGCCCCAGGGCGGCGCACACGGCCCGGGTGGAGGTGTCGTACTCTTTGGACGTGCCCAGGCCCGAACAGCCCGGGTAGTAGGCGATGGCTTCGCTCATGAGTTGGACTCCCTCTCGAAACGCTCAAAAATCCGGGCCACGTGTTCCTTGCCCTGGATGTCGTGGGGCTTAAACGCGAGCTTGCCCTTGGGCAGGATCTTGGGGCCGAGGTCCATGTCGGTCCAGAACCGGCCGGTCTTGGTGACGTAGTTGATGAGCAGTCCGAGTTCGAAAACCCGGCCGTGGGCGCGCACGGAATCCAGGAAGCTGTCCCAGAAGGTCTTGACCTGGGGCACGGCGGCCAAGCCCTCGCGGCGGGCCATGTGGCGCAGCACGTCCATGACGCAGGCGACGTCGATCATGTTGGGACAGCGGGTGGTGCAGGATTCGCAGGTGGCGCAAAGCCAGATGGACTTGCTGGAAAGCACGGTCTTTTTTTGGCCGGCCTGGACGAGGCGCATGATCTGACTGACGGGGATGTCGTAGGCAAAGGTGTACGGACAGCCGGCCGTGCAGTTCCCGCACTGGTAGCACAGGCTGACGTTCTGACCGGACTCCTCCTCCACCCTGTGAACGAAATCCTCGTCATAATCGCGGGTGAGATTGATGATGTTCATTCGATCCTATCCGGTTGACGTGAAAGGTGACGACACTATCGCAAGCGGAGCGCCCAGACGCCCAGACCCCCCCGGCGGGCACGACGACCGCAGTCCGGGGTGGATAGCACGGCGGTCAGGTGTTTGCCACCCCGGACCGGGCGTCGAGCCTGGAGGAAAAAAACCGAATGTAGTCGCGTGGTTATGCCAAAGCTCCAGAATTTTGGCATAGTGACTTTGTACCATTATGGAACAAAGTCGGAAAGTTTCGGCCATCAGAGGCCGCATTTTCTGTCCGTTCGGACGCATTTTAGGCCTGAGAATGCGTCCGTAAGAAGGCATGGCCGGGTCGCTGCCACGGCCCGAAGGCCATGCCGAATTGCCTTTTCGTCGTTTGCGCCTGACGTGGGCGCCTGGGGAAATCCCCTGGCCCGCTCGTCAAGAGGGGGGCCCGAAGGCCCCCCTTTCGCGTTCCGCGTTCCCGTTTGTTACAGGGCGGCGGTGTAGATGTCGGTCACGTCCTTGTCGGTCGGGCAGCGGGGGTTGGTGAAGCCGCAGGCGTCCTTCTGGGCGTTGCCGGTCATGGTGGCGATGTCGGAGGCCTTGACGTCCTTGCCGTACTTCTTGCCAAGCGCGACCAGGCCGGCCGGGATGCCGACGTCGGCGGACAGCTGGCGAATGGCCTTCAGGGCCAGTTCGGCGGCGTCGCGCACGGACAGGCCGGCGATGTTTTCGCCCATGATCTCGGCCATGGCGGCGAACTTCTCGGCTTTGGCGATCAGGTTGAACTTCTCGACATGGGGCAGCAGGATGGCGTTGCATTCGCCGTGCGGCAGGTCATAGAAGCCGCCGAGCTGGTGCGCCATGGCGTGGACGTGGCCCAGGGAGGCGTTGTTAAAGGCCATGCCGGCCAGGTACTGGGCGAAGCACATGCCTTCGCGGGCTTCGATGTCCTGTCCGTTGGCCACGGCCTTGCGCAGGTACTTGAAGATCAGCTTGAAGGCTTCGATGGCGCAGGCGTCGGTCA
>JAEZEM010000479.1 GCA_023417745.1 Pseudomonadota bacterium | reverse complement strand
CTTAAACGGTTGATGATACAAGCGCCCGGCCGGGATTGCCTTGCAGCCGGGCGGCCCTACGCCTTCCCGCGTGGCGGGAGGCGTTACCCAGAATCAGAGCACCCTTGATGCCCGATGGGTCGTGATTGGAGGGGAGCCGGCTCGCTTGGGGCGTTAGGCTCCCGCGTTACGTTTCAAACCGTAATCGCGAAAAACGGTTCTTGTCAACGGTTTTTCATCGAACAGGCGACAGCTGTTTTTGGCTTTCGTAATAAATGACGCATGGTTACAATGAATTATGCGGCTTACGGCCGTTGCAAGGCCGCCAGTTCTTCACGGGCAAACGTGATGGACGGGTCCAATTTCAGGGCCGCTTCCAGGTAGTGCTCGGCCAGGGGGGCGTTGCCCAGGCGGGCCTGGCACAGCCCGAGGTTGGCCAGATCCATGGCCGAACCCGAGTCCAACTCCAGGGCGGCGGCGAAGTCGGCGGCGGCGGCCTCGAAGCGGGCGGCCTTGAAATGGGCCACGCCGCGCAGATTGAAGTATTCCTTCACCTCGGGGCACAGGCCGATGGCCCGGTCGAGGATGGGCACGATGTCCTCGAAGCGGCCGAGCTGGGACAGGGCGTGGGCCTGATAGAAGGCGGCCAGTCCCTTGTCCTCGGCGCTTTGCTGGAGATTTTCGGCGCAGGCGAACTGGGCGGCGGCCGCCTCGGCGTCGCCCAGGCGCAGCGACAGCACGCCCTCGAAAAAGGGCACAAAGGGGGCGCTGGGGTAGACTTCGGCCAGGGCGGCCAGTCCGGCGTCGGCCGTGGCCGGATCGGCCTCTTCGGCCAGCAGTCGTCCGGTGAAAAGCCCCAGGCTCGCGGCCGGGGTGCGCTCGCGGAACAAAAAGCCCGGGATGACGTTGTAATTGGCCGAAAGCCCCAGTTCGGGATGGGTGGTGTCCACGGTGAGGAGCTTGTGGCCAAGCCGACCCAGGGCCTGGGCCAGAGCGGCCAGCTCCTCGGCGATGTCGGCCCGTTCGATGGTCGGCAGGCTCTCCAGCGAAACCAGCGGCCCGTCCAGGACCCAGGCCGCTGCATCCAGGTTCGTGAACTTGGGCAGGCCCGAGGCCTCGTAGTTGCTGAGGGACTCGAAGTCCCCGGCCAGTTGGGCCACTTCGGTGAGCGCCCGGATGGCGGCCTTGGCCGGCGAGGCGGCCGTGCCGGCGGTGAACACGATCTCCGAGGCGTGGGGAAAGGTGGCCGGGTCGTAGGCGATGGCGGCTACGGTGGGCACGGGCTGGCCCAGGGTGAAGTCCTTGAGCCAGACCTTGACGCCCTGGCTCTCGAAGGCGGCCAGGAGCTTGACGAGGACCGGATCGGCGATGCCGGCCGGGTCGATGGTCGGGACTACGCGGCGCTCGCGGTCGATGACGGCGCAGACATGGCGCTCGACCAGCTCGCAGGCTCCCTGGAGCACGGATTCCTCGAAGCAGTTGCCGGCGGAGGAGCCGTTAAATTCATTAAGGATTTTGAACCAGTCCAGAGGCACGGCCACATCCTTGCCGGCGCCCACATCGCGCACCTTGATAAAGCGCCAGGGGACCAGATCGAGGATGCGCCGGGCGTTAGCCTCGCTTAGGGTCTCGCCCACGGACTGGAGGATGACGGACAGCGGAACAAGCGCCTCGCCGTACTCGGCCTCGGCCTCGGTCCAGGTGGCCGGCAGAAAGCGGGCCTCGTCGCGCCAGAATGAGAAAAAGCTAAAGCGTTCGGCCAGTTCCATCAGGGCCGAAGCCTCGGCCTGCTCCGGGCTGGCCCCTTTGCCCATCTGCTTGCGGGTGGGCATGACGCTGCGGGCCGCCTCGCCGCAGATGCTCAAAAAGACCGGGATGCCGAGCCGCCCGGTGTCGATGCGCTTGGTCTCGGCCAACACGCCCTGCCCCAGGCGGGCAAAGGCGGCCCTGGCCCGGGCGATGGTTTCGACGGGGCTTATGATCTTGTCCTGGTCGACGGTGTAGCCTTTGGGGCGATGGGACAGGCCGGCGGCTTCTAGGGTGTCGTGGGTCATGAAATTTCCGATGCGAAAAGCGGATTGGGCCTCGTGTCGCGTCCACGAAAAGCGCCTGGGGCATTTCGTCGGCAACGAACGAAAACCATTAATTTTTCTTAAAAAATACGCTCGTATTTTTTAAGGGACGCGACACTAGGCGACCTTTTTCGGGGTCAGGCGGAAGAGCTGGCAGAGCTTGCGCTCGGGCTGGCCGGACTCGGGATTGGTTTCCTTGAAGCCCACCACGCGCTCGGCGATGGCGAACTCCTCGTCGGCCATGGCCAGGAAGCGGGTGGCCTTTCGGGTGTAGTCCTTGGCCAGGAGCACGGCGGCGTCTTTGTTGAGGGCAATGTGGGCCAGCAGGAATTTCATCAGCCCCCGGTAGGCGTCCTGCATGTAGAGCACCTCGGCCCCGAGGATGGCGTCGAAGCGCCGGCCGAGGCGGTCGGCCGTGAAGTCGGCCCGGGCGGTCTTGGCCCGGTCGGCCAGGCCGTTGTGCAGGATGTTGATCTGCGTAAAGAGCAGGGCGTCGGGGTGGATGTCGGTCAAAAGCACGTCAAAGCCCCGGGCGGCGGCGAAAAGCCCGGCCACGCCGATGCCGCAGCCGATTTCGAGGGCTTGCCGGCCGGCCGGATCGCCCAGGCTCGGCAGGCCGTGGGCCAGCAGCACGGCCCCGGGCCACACGGCGGCCCAGTAGGGCAGCTCCACCGGCCCGTCGCCGGCGGCGGCGAGCTGGCGGTCGATAAGCGCGGCCACGTCGGTGATCTGGAGCAGTTCGAGGCGGGTCTCGCCCACGGCCACGGGTTCGAAGCCGACGTCGTAGCGGCTGCGGGCCGCGTCGAGCAGTTCGTCGAGGGGGGCGTCAAGAGCGATGGCTGTGTCCACAAATACTCCCATTGCGGTATGAATTTCCGGCAATAGCCCAAGAGCAGGGACAAGGCAAAGAAAAAGGGCCGGCTTTGCGAGCCGGCCCTTTGGATTTTCATTTGGAGCGGGAAACGGGATTTGAACCCGCGACTTCAACCTTGGCAAGGTTGCACTCTACCACTGAGTTATTCCCGCTCAAAGATCAGCTTGTGGAGGCGGCATCCGGATTTGAACCGGAGAATGGAGGTTTTGCAGACCTCTGCCTTACCACTTGGCTATGCCGCCTCGTTTCAAGGAGTCCGAGTATTTACTCGCTGCCGGCCCGGTTGTCAACGACTTTGTTCAACTTTTTTTCGTCCGGTCCGGCTCGGCGGGGCGGCCGCCGTTGCCGAGGGGCATAACTGTCAAAATCCGGCCCCCTCGTCAACAGGAAATTTCCTCTGTTTCAGTTTTTATGGATAATACACTGATATTATTTGATAATTATTTTAGTCAAAAGAGGGTCCCCGGGGCCGTTTCGGCCCGCTTTGGGGCCGAGTTTTGCGGGGTGGACCGTCATGGGCCGGAATTTCCAGGGCTTTTCTTGGGTCTTCCCGACCCGGACGGGCGGTTTGGGCCGGGCTTTCTGCCGCAAAAAAGCCGCCGAGGCGGACCTCGGCGGCTTGGAGGACTGGGGGGAGAGGGCGCGCGGGCGCGGAATCAGGGGGGCACGTCGCAGAACGGGCGCTGGTTCTGCGGAGGGGGCTCGCGGGCGCGGGATCAGGACTTGATGGATTTGCCGGTCAAAAGCTCCAGCAGCCGCCAGCTCTCCTTGGTGAAGTCGCCCTCGGTGTCGCTGAGGAACACCACGGCCGACAGATCGGCCGGCGACATGAGGACCAGGGCGAAGTAGCCGCCCGAGCGGCCGGCGTGGAGCACGTAAGCCTTGCCGGCGAAATTCATGACGTTCCAGAAATAGCCGATGTACAGCGCCGGGATGTCCGAGACGTGCTTGCGCGGCAGGTGGGCCAAAAGTGCGGCCGGCAGGATGGGCGTCTGGACAAGGCCCAGGTTGGCGGCCGCGTAGGCGAGCAGGTCGTCGGCGGTGGAGCGCAGGGCCCCGGCGCCTTCCAGGCCCGTGACCTCCCAGTTGGGCACAATCTTGCCCTTGTCGTTGTGGCCGTGGGTCAGGCGGGCGCGCTGATCCTCGGACAGGGTCACCCGGGTGTCGCTCATGCCCAGCGGATCGCAAATGCGCTGGACCACGAGCTGTTCATAATCCATCCCGGCGGCCCGGGCCAGGATGTAGCCGCTAAGCGCCGCGCCCATATTGCTGTAATAGAAGTTCTGCCCTATCGGCGCGATGGGCTTGGCGGTTTCCAGGGCGCGCAGGAGCAGGCCCGTGGAATAGCCGGCCAGGGGATTGAGGGGGTCCTTGGACGGCAGATTGTCCGGGGCCACGGGCAGGCCTGAGGTGTGGGTGGCCAGATCGAGATGGCTCACCCAGTAGAGCGGCGAGTCCTTGCCGATGGTTCCCTCGGGCAGCATGAGGCGGATGGGGTCGGTGTCGCGCAGCTTGCCGGCGATGACCTCCTGGGCCAGCAGGATGCCGGTGAAGCTTTTGGTGATGGAGCCGATCTCGAACAGGGTCCGGCCGTCCGGGGCGGCCGAGCGGGAGGATTCGTCGCGCCGGCCGTAGCCGTAGACGGCCTTGCCGGCCGGACTGACGTAGCCGATCACCAGGCCATGGACGCGCCCGGAGCGGGTCAGCCCCTCGACCAC
>JAEZEM010000436.1 GCA_023417745.1 Pseudomonadota bacterium | reverse complement strand
ACGGCGCGCCCCTGCCCGAGGCCGCCCGCACCGAAGCCGTGGGGGCCATGGCCTCTAAGCTCGCCGCCCTGCCCGTGGTGCGGGCCGGCCTCCGGGCCGTGCAGCAGGCCCTGGGCCGCCGCGCCGACCTGCTGGCCGAGGGCCGGGACATGGGCACGGCCGTGTTTCCCGAGGCGGCCTGCAAGATTTTCCTGGACGCCGCCGCCGAGGTCCGGGCCGCCCGCCGGGTGCGCCAGCTTGAAGCCCTGGGCCGGCCGGCCGACTACCCGGAAATCCTGGCCGCCATCCAGGCGCGCGACCATCAGGACCGCACCCGGGCCGAGTCGCCGCTGGCCGCCGCCGACGACGCCGTGGTCATCGACACCTCGGGCCTGACGGAAGACGAGGTCCTGGCCGCCGTGACGGCGGCTGCCCGCGCCGTCGCGCCGTAACGACCGTTCCTTTTCAAGGAGCCCCCATGCTCGACCGGTTCAAGAAACGCCTGCGCCAGGGCAAGCCCCTCGCCCCCGAGGCCAAGTCCCCGTTTCCGGAGCGGACAGGCTTTACGCCCTATGTCATGGTCTACACCTTGGGCGCCGACGGGGTGACCATCCGCCGCCACGACGGCCTGGGCGAGGCCGAGCCCGTCCTGCCCGACGGCTGCGTCTCCTGGGTGCGGGTGGTCGGCGTCCATGACCCCGAACTGGTGCGGGCCGTGGCCCGGCGGTTTAACCTCCATCCCCTGCTGGTCGAGGACATTCTGGACACCGGGCATCGGCCGGTCATTGAGGATTACGACGAGCACATCTTCATCCTGCTGCGCCTTTTGGCCTACGATCCGGCCGAACAGCGCGTCCTGGCCGAGCAGGTCAGCCTGGCCGCCGGGGAAGGTTTTGTCCTCACCTTTCAGGAACGTGAGAAGAATCTCTGGGACGACGTGGCCTTGCGTCTGGAAAAGGGCGGCGGCAAGCTGGCCAAGCGCGGCCAGCCCCACCTGACTCACGCGCTTATTTCCGCCATCCTCGATGAGTACATCCTGACCCTCGGGCAGCTGGCCGAGGAGATCGAGGGCTTCGAGCAGGAACTCTTGTCCGGCTCAAGCGACAATGTCCTGACCCGCATCTACCACCAAAAGCGCGAGGTGCTGTTCCTGCACCGCTCTCTGTGGCCGCTTCGCGAAGTGCTCGGCCGCTTCGTCAAGGACGAAGCCATCGCCTCGGACCCGGCCACGGCGGTCTTGTGGAACGACATCCAGCAGGACGTCTATCAGGTGCTCGACGCCGTGGAGACCTTGCGCGAGATGCTCTCGGAGATGGTCGGGCTGTCCATGACCAAGGCCGAACTGCGCATGAACGCCGTGGGCCAGTATCTGACCCTGGTGGCCACGATCTTTTTGCCGCTCAACTTCCTGGTCGGCTTTTTCGGCATGAATTTCGACAATCTGCCCTTTAAGAGCGAGGAGTGGGGCATCTATGCCCTGCTGGGGCTGATGGGTCTGACCGTGCTTGGCATGACGGCCTATTTCTACCGCAAGCACTGGCTGGCCGGGTCCTCTACGGGCGAGGAACGGTAGACTCCCCAAGCCGAAATCGCGGGCATGTCGTCGCGTTTGCAGCGGCCGGGCCGGACATGGTCCAGCCGTTGGCGTTTTCGGTCGTCGCTGGACTCGGGGGGCGGTTGTGCCCTGGCCGGCAGCGGCAGGGCGCCGTCGGTCGTGATGGAGAGGTTGGTGTTGAGGCGGCGTAAGCGTCGCGACCCCGAAAAGCTTGTCCTTTTGAGGTCGGACCGCGTGCGGGAGCGCGAAGCGGTCGTCTACTCGGCCGGCGGCCGCTTGGGGACGGGAGGGAATTCCGTGAAGTAGCGCTCCACGAACTCGTCGATGACGAGGTCGGGCTTTTCGGCCTCCACCAGGGCTTTGTCGAAGCCCCGCATCTCGCGCGGGGTGGAAGGGTAGGGCCAGACATAGATCGCCTGCCGGAAGTGCTCGGAGAGAAAGGGTATAAGCTCGTGGGCAAACGAGTCCCGAAAGACCACGGCCGAGGGCAGGGACGGATCGCCGGTGCTCATGGTCACGGTGGGCTGGAAATACGTCTTGGAGACCTTGGGATTGGCCACCTCCTTCGCCAGGCGCGGAGTTCTCGGCACAAAGGTCACCCGATCCTCGGGGAAGCGGTCGCTTAAGGCCAACATGCTGGCCAGGCCGCCGGTCAGGCCCGGGGTGATGTCGATGTCGTAATCGCCCCGGATGGTCGGCGCGAATTCCGGCCGCCACCGGGCCAGGCGCAGCATGATTTCGATATAGCCGGCGAACGCGCCGTAGGTCGTCCAGTGGGTGTCGGTGCGGTAGTAGGCCAGGGCCTTTTCCTTGACCGTGCGCATGGCCGGGCGCAGGTCCAGGATATTGACGCCGGCCGCCGTCAGGGCGTCCACCAGCTGGTCGGTGCGGTCCTGGGGGCTGATCTTGTTGAACTGGGCCGGCAGATGCTCGGGATAGACCGTGTGCTTGTTGGGGGCCACCACCAGCAGATAGTGGATGCCCCGGGCGGTCAGCCAGTCCTGGCGGTCGCAGTAGACGGCTACCCAGCGGGCCAGGTCGCCCGGGCTGTAAAGCCGCGTGGCCCGGTAGTCTTCCACCACGTTGAGCTCGGGGTTCTCCTGGGCCAGGAACAGCCAGTTGCCCTTGCCCCGGATCACGGAGTGGTAATGGGAGCTCGCCTGCAGGATATCTAGGTCGAGGAGATTTTGCAGGCGCACGAGGTTTTTGCGAAACCCGTAGGTCTTGTCCAGAAAACCCCGCTGCAGCACGTTGAAGGCCTTGAAAAGCTGGGAAATCGAAAATTCGGGCAGCGGAGCCGGGTCATTCTCCATGAGATCCACCGCCGGGGCGATATGCAAGACGCTGTCCACGGTCGGCAGGGTCAGGAACACCAGGAAAATGAGCGCCGCCGCCGTGGCCGTGGCCTTGCGCCAGCGATGCGAAGCCTGGGGCGTCGTCATGCCGTTGCCCCAGCCTGGGGCACGAGCGTGGCCGAGGATTCGCTCTGTACGACCAGTCGCCCAAACGTTTTGAAGAAATGCAGCATGTTCAAATCGTTGCGGCTTAGAACTGGAAGTAGATGAACGGGTTGTGGGTGCCGCTGGCCAGGGACATGGCGCACAGCACAAAAACCGCCGGCAGCACGATCAGGCTGGCCAGGGCCTCCAGGCCCAGGTTGACCGCCGCCCCGGCCGGCCGCGCCGCCAGGCGCTCTTCCCGCCATTGCACCACCCAGGGCACGATGGGCGTGACGCCGATCACGGCCAGACCCAGCACGATGACCACCTTGGGGTTGAGGAACAGTCCCATGTGCCACACCACGCCCGAGCCTCGGGCGAAACCGGCCATGGCCTGGAGGAAGGTCAGGGCCTGGGGCAGGGTCTCGGCCCGGAAAAACACCCAGGCCACCATCACCACCACCATGGTGTAGGCATGGGCGATGATCGCGTTGCCCTGGGTCAGGCGTTTGCCCAGGGGGAAACGCTCCAGCACCGAGAAAAAGCCGTGGAACAGGCCCCAGATGACGAAGTTCCAGCTGGCTCCGTGCCACAGGCCGCACAGGAAGAAGATGGTCACCAGGTTGCGGTACATCTTGGCTTGGCCGCCCCGGTTGCCGCCGAGTGGAATGTAGAGATAGTCGCGAAACCAGGTGGACAGCGAGATATGCCAGCGACGCCAGAATTCCTGGATCGACTTGGAGATGTAGGGGTAGTTGAAGTTCTCCATGAATTTGAAGCCGAACATGTGGCCAAGGCCGATGGCCATGTCCGAGTACCCCGAAAAATCAAAATAAATCTGCAAAGTGTAGCACACGATGCCCAGCCAGGCCACAGGCGTGGTCAAATGCTCGGCCGGGATGGCGAAAATCTTGTCCGCCGGCAGGGCCACCACGTTGGCGATGAGCACTTTCTTGCCAAGGCCGATGATGAACCGGTTGATGCCTTTGGAGAACCGCTCGATGTCCACGGTGCGGTGCAGGAGCTGGGCGGCGATGTCCTTGTAGCGGATGATGGGGCCGGCCACGAGCTGCGGGAAAAGCGAAATGTAAAGGGCCGTGCACGGCAGCGACATCTGGGGCGGCGTTTGCCGGCGGTAGATGTCCATGAGATAGGAGATGCAGTGGAAGGTGAAAAAGGAGATGCCGATCGGCAAATGCACCTGCCCCACGGTCATGGTCGGCAGCCCGACGCCGCCAAGCAGCAGGTTCATATTGGCGACGAGGAAATTGGTGTACTTGAAAATGACGAGCAGCAGCAGATTGAAGGCGATGGCTACGCCCATCTCCATTTTGGCGTTGCTGCGCTCATGGGCCTTGTAGATCCAGATGCCGAACAGGTAGTTGGCCAGGATGGACAGCAGCATGACGACGACGTACTCGCCCTCGCCCCAGGTGTAGAAGAACAGGCTGGCGGCCAAGAGCACCCAGTTGCGCAGATGCGTCCACCGGACGCTGGCGAAATACAGGGCCAAAACGATGGGCAGGAAATAGAACAAAAAGGATGCGGAGCTAAATACCATACGGTTGGGTGGGGGGGGTAGGGGTTGCCCGCCGCCGCGCCTGAGCGCGCGTCGGCCTGGAGGCCTTTTTCGGGAGGCCTTGCCCGACGTCTCTCGCGGGTGATCGGTCTTACCCAAGGACTCCCGCTTTGACAACTCCCCGGCCTTGGCAGGCCGGCATTTTCGAGCTACCAAGCGCCATGTCTTCCCAAAATAGCCAACCGACCGTCGACGACATCCGCCGCCTGCTCGCCGAACTCGATCCCGCCAGCATCTGGCGGCCCGTCCTTGGCCCCGACGGAACGCGCATCGCCGCCGCCGGCGACGGCCGCGAAATTCCCGAACTCGACGGCTATATCGGCAATCTGGACCTGATCGGCAAGACCGTGGCCGATCTCGGCTGCAACCTCGGTTACTTCGCCTTCCTGGCCAAACGTCGGGGCGCGACCAAGACCTTGGGCCTGGACATCGACGCCGACGTCATCCGGGCGGCCACCGCCATCGCCCGGCTCCACAACGCCCCGGACGTCACCTTCAGGGCTTGCGATTTCCTGCGCGTCGTCCCCGAAACGCCCTGCGATATGGCCATGCTCATCGACTTCATCGGCCGCCAGATCATCGCCAAGGGCCGGGTCAAGGCCGTGGTCGCCGCCGCCAGGAACTGGGCCAGCCGCGAAATCTTTTTCACCCTGCGTCCCGTCTACGCCCTGACCGATCTTCCCGTCGACCAGGCGACCCTTGAGGGGCTCTACCCCGGCTTCGTGCGCGATGATGCCTTTTATCTGGCGGAATTCGTGGCCCATGAACTCGGAGTCCAGTGGACGTCCGCCTGCCTGCCGAACTGCTCGTTCGCCCTTTCGCCCACCCAGCGCCGCTACAAGGCCGCCCTGCTGTTCACCAAGATTCCCGACTGATCCCCGGCAGGGCGCCGCCCTGCACCCGCACGGGCGCTGCCCTGCACCCGCACGGGCGCTGCCCGCGACCCGGCAGGCGCTGCCCTGCACCCGCCGGGGGGATTATCCCCCCGGAC
>JAEZEM010000434.1 GCA_023417745.1 Pseudomonadota bacterium | reverse complement strand
AGTCCGGGTTGGGCATCCTGGAGATCGGTCATACTGTTGCTCCTTGGGGGACGCCTTCGCGCCTGGGCGCGACGGGAAGGCGCGGCGAGGCAGGAGGTCCGCCCGCCGCCCCGCCGCGTCGGGCGGGCGACGGGCGGGACGGCAGGCGAAGCGGGCGAGAGCCGGGACGCCTGGAAGGCACCCTCGGTCCGGCAGGCAGGCCAGGGCTCAAGCGCCGCTGGCTGCGGCTGGCCCAGGGCGACGGGGCGGCTGTCGCCCCCGGGCTCAGGCGTGGAGTTTGCCCAGCACCCAGGCCATGTTCTTGCCCAGGTTTTCCATGGTGGTCATGCCCTCCTCGTCCGAGGACACGTCGCCGGGAGCCAGGCCTCGGCCGAGGTTCCAGTAGCTCGACCCGGCCACCACCACCTGGTTTATGAGGTAGAAGTGGTTGATGGCGTCGAACACGGCGATGCCGCCGCCCCGGCGCACGGCCACGGCCGAGCCGCCGACCTTGCGGGCGAAAAAGCCCCCGTTGGCCAGGGCCACCATGCCGGCCCGGTCGATGAGGGATTTGATGTTGGTGGAGACGTTGGCGAAGTAGGTCGGCGAACCCAGGATGAGTCCGTCGGCGGCCCGCATCTTGTCGATGAGGTCGTTGAGGCCGTCTTTCTTGATGGCGCAGTGGCCGTCCTGGCGCTCCCAACACTTCATGCAGGCGATGCAGCCGAGATAATTAATGCCGTGCAGCTCCACCAGTTCGGTCTCAATGCCGGCGGCGGCGATGGGCTCCAGGGCCTTTTGCAGCATGAGAAACGTGTTGCCGCCCTTGCGCGGGCTGCCGTTTATGGCCAGAACTTTCATTTCGCTTCTCCTTTCTTCAGGGCCTTGCCCACGCTCCAGGCGTCGGCCACAGGGTTGCCCAGGGTCCAGTAGCGGTTATCGGGCATGGTCAGCAGCAGGGGATTCCATTTCTCCACGGCGATCTTGCCGTCGGCGACAATGGCCTCGTCGGCCCAGACCGCCTTGATCTCGCCGATGAAAAACGTGTGGGTGGTCAAATCCACGGCCTGATCGAGAACCGTCTCGAAGCACAGCGGGCATTCCCGGATCAGGGGAGCGCCGGGCGTGTCGCCGTAAAAGACGTCGAAGATCGCCGACTTGTCGGCGTTTCGCCCCGAGGCCAGGCCGCAGTAGTCGGTTTTTTCCACCAGCTCCGGTCCCGGAAAGCACAGGGAAAAGGCCCCGGTCTCCTGGATGCGGTCATGGGTCCACTGGCGGTGGTTGATGCCCACGCCGATGCGGGGCGGCTTGTGGGTGAGGCGGCTGAGCCAGGCGGCGGCCATGAAATTGACCCGGCCTTCCGCCAGCGTCCCGACCAGAGCCACGGGCATGGGCGGCAGCTGGTCGGGGTCAAGGCGCACTTTGGCCATGGTTATTTGAGCTCCTTGCCGATGGAGAATCCCAGACCCAGGTTGGCCCCCAAGCCGTAGTAGTGCCGGTCTTCCGGGGCGTAGACGATGGGGTCGATCAGCAACGGATCGGGCTTGCCGTCCTTCATGGCCGCCTCGTCCACCTTCACGTCCATGACCTCGCCCACGAACATGGTGTGCATCCCGAGGTCCTCGATGCGGATGACCTTGCATTCGATCACCAGCGGACATTCGGCCACATAGGGCGCGTCCACCAGTTCGCTTCCCACGGCCGTGAAGCCGCAAGCCGCGAACTTGTCGACGTTTTTGCCCGAGACGATGCCGCAGTAGTCCACCTTGGCCACGTCCTTGGCCGAGGCTACGTTAATGGTATAGGCCTTGCGCTCCATGATGGCGGCGTAGCTCTGGCGGGGCTTTTGCAGCGACACGGTGACGCACACCGGCTTGGAGCAGCAGATGCCGCCCCAGGCGGCGGTCATGAGGTTGGGCTTGCCGTCGACGTCGTAGGTGCCGATCAGCCAGGCCGGGGTGGGCAGGGCCATGGTCTTGGAACCGATGGAAACTTTCATGCAAAACTCCTTTGGCCGGCCTACCAGCCGTTGCGGTGGATACGTTCGGGCTTGAAGCGGTCGATCTTTTTGAATTCCTGAGCCGGATGGCCAAGGACCACCAGGGCATGGGGCAAGATTCCCTCGGGGAGCGTCAAGAGACCGGCCATGGCCGTCATGCGCTCCTGCTGGGGATACAGCCCGCACCACACCGAGCCGAGGCCCAGGCCTCGGGCGGCCAGCAACAGGTTTTGCGTGGCCGCGGCGCAGTCGAGCACCCAGTAGCCCGGGTATTTTTCCAGGGACAGCTCGGCGCACACGATCACGGCCGCCTGGGCCGTCTTGCACATGGCGGCGTAGGGATGGATGCCGGGGATGGCGTCGAGCACGGCGCGCTCGGTCACCACCACGAAATGCCAGGGCTGGGCGTTGCCGGCGCTGGGGGCGGCCATGGCCGCGCGCAGCAGGGTTTCCAGATCGGCTTCGGCCACGGGCGCCTCGGTGAACGACCGTATGCTGCGTCGGGTGTAGAGCGCTTCGAACAGGTCCATGGGGCCTCCTTGTCGGTTTCCGCTTTACGCTAGGGGGAAATTCTGCCAGTATGCCCAAAAAGACAAGTAGGCACATTTAAGTTCAGTAGTATCCTTTTGGATACCATGAAACAAAGGGGGCTATATGGGCGAACCGGGAACCATTTGCGGCCGGCGGCGCTGTCTGGGCAAGGAATATTCGTGCAGCATGGAGCTGTCCCTGGCCGTTATTGGCGGCAAGTGGAAGCCGCTTATTTTGTGGCATCTGCGCGAAACGCCCACCATGCGGTTTTCGGCCTTGCGCCGCACCATGCCAACCATCACCCAGAAGATGCTGACCCAGCAGCTGCGCGAACTCGAATCCGACGGCCTGCTCACCCGTACGGTCTTTGCCGAGGTGCCGCCCCGGGTGGAATATGCGCTGACCGATCTGGGCCGGGGCATCATTCCCATCTTGGAGGCCTTGTGCCGTTTCGGCAAGGAGTTCGAGGCCCGTTTCGGCGTGGAGCCGGCCGACGCCCCGGCGGCGACAGCGGCGGCAGCGGCGGCCGAGCGCTAGCGGCGCATCCGCGAGAAGCGCATATGGCGTTTTGTGGCTAACAAACTAAAACCATTAATTTTTCTTAAAAAATACTCTCGTATTTTTTAAGGGACGCGACCCTAGCGGCGCGCCACCTCTCCCAGGCGTTTGTTTTTTCCCCAAAGGCCAACCCGTTGAGGCTGTCCCCCCGAAACCCGTTCCCGGCGACGTCCGGGAACGCGGCTTGGGCAAAAGCACGGCGGCGGTCCGACGCCGCTTTTTTCTCGCCGTCCCTTCTCCCGTTGCCTGCCCAGCCTGGACGTTTTCGCGACAGCCGTATGCTTTTTGCCCACATTCCACACCGCATCTGTATATTTTATTGTCGCCTAGCATCGTCTGAAATCAACAGCTCAAAGACAACATGCTGTCTTTCATTAACTAATTAAAAACCCCGCCACTGGCACGGCCTATGCTCAAGGGGGACCATCGCATCAAGGAGGTCCACCGTATGCGCACCGTCTTTTTCGTTCCGGCCGCCCTGGCCGCCGCCCTGATCCTCTCCCTGCCCGTCGCCTCGCGCGCCGCCCAGGAACATCCCGGCCATGTC
>JAEZEM010000419.1 GCA_023417745.1 Pseudomonadota bacterium | reverse complement strand
CCGCCGACGCCGAGGCGGCCTTTGAAAAGGGTATCGAATTCGGCAAGCAAAACAAGTTCCAAAAGGCCATCGAATTCTTCGACAAGGCCATCAAGCTCAATCCCAACCGGGCCGATTTCTTCGCCAGCCGGGGCCATGCCCACTACTATCTGGCCCAGTATCCCAAGGCCATCGACGACTACACCAAGGCCATCGAGAAAAACCCCAGTTTCGCCCTGGCCTATTCCATGCGGGGCTTAAGCCGCGCTCGGTCCGACAAGTACCAGCAGGCGGTGGAGGACTTCAACAAGGCCATCAGCCTTGGCCCCACCGAGGCCGACTACTACAAGGGCCGGGGGTTCACCTACCTGCGGCTCAAGCAGTACGGCCCCATGTGCCAGGATTACCAGAAAGCCTGTTCGCTGGGCGACTGCGAACTCCTCGAAAGCGTCAAGAAGGAAAAGCTCTGCCAGTAGGCGGCAGCTTTCCGACCATAAAAAAAGCCCGGTTCCGACCGGGCTTTTTTTATGGCAAATGTCCGCCGCGCCTCAGGCCGACGCGGGCTTTCGCGGCCACAGCTGGGCGGCCAACATGCCGGCAAACATCAGGCAGCAGCCGAACAGCCCGCGCCCGCCCAGGCTCTCATCGAGAAACAGCGCCCCGCCCACGGCCGCGAACACCGTCTCGAAACTGAGCAGCACGGCGGCATGGGTCGGGTTGGCGTCGCGCTGGGCCACCACCTGCAGGGTGTAGGCCACGCCCACGGACAGGACGCCGCCGTAAAGGATGGCCCAGCCCGCGCCGGTAATGCCGGCCCAGGTGGTCTCCTCGAAGATCAGCGCGGCGACCAGGCTCAGGATCGAGCACACGGCGTACTGGGCCAAGGCCAGGGGCAGAGCCCGGGTGCGCGGGGAGAGCCAGCCGATGATCAGCACATGGCCGGCCCAGAACACCGCGCCGATCAGTTCCAGGCCGTCGCCCGGGGCCAGGGTGAAGTCCTCGGTGACGGACAGGAAATAGAGACCCACGGCGGCGGCCACCGCGCCGATGACGTCGCCTCGGGCGGCCTTCTGGCCGAGAAACAGGCCCAACAGCGGCACCAGCACCACATAGAGGCCGGTAATAAAGCCGGCCTTGCCGGCGGTGGTGTAGAGCATCCCCACCTGCTGCAGGGTCGCGCCGGCAAAGAGCACGCCGCCGGCCACCAGCCCGCCGAGCCAGGGAAAGCCGTCCTTGGCCCCGGGCAAAAACGGGGCCGGCGGCGGATAGCGCAGGGAACGGATGGCCAGGGGGGCAAGCACCATGGCTCCCAGGGCGAAGCGGATGCCGTTGAAGGCCATGGGGCCGATGTGGTCCATGCCCATCCGCTGGGCCACGAAGGCAAAACCCCAGATGAGCGCGGTGACAAGACACAGGATGTCGGCCCGAAGCGAAGCCTGGCGCATGGTTCCTCCTTGCCGCCCTGCCCTCTGTCGGACCGAAGCCCGACCAACCGCACCGGACGGCCGCCGGATGCGGCGCGGCCTGTGCCCTGGGCCGCAGGCGCGGTCTCCCCAGGCAACGTCCCGGTCATGGGCGTGGCGGAAACGGGCTTGTATAGGAAATACGCTGCAAGGTCGAGGGGCAGGCGGCCGCCATCGCGCCTAGTAGCGTGGCGCTACGAGGCATTTGACGGGATGACCGAAAGCGTTGCTGGCCACGGCGCGGTTTCGAACCGGTCGTCACATGCCCAGTCGATTCATGCCCGCCGGGAAAAACCCCGCTCGCCGACGGTGCAGTGACCTCGCCTCCCAGCCGCCCCAGGGCGCACGGCGCGACCTGTCGGCCGCCAAAAACAAAAACGGCGGGGCATGACGCCCCGCCGTTTCCGAATGGTTGGCGCGCCGCCGGCGCGCCTTACGAACGTTGGCTGGACGGGGACTCGCTCCGGCCGCCGCGCGGCAGGATGAGCACGCGCTTAAGCGGCCCTTCGCCCTTGGAACGGGTGGAGATGCCCTCGTCTTCCTGCAAGGCCAGATGCACCACCCGGCGATGGTAGGAGGACAGGGGTTTGGTGGACTGGGGGCGGCCCAGGGTCTTGGCCTTGTCGGCCAGGAAAATGGCCATCTTGCGCAGGTTGTCGTCCTGGCGCTCGCGGTATTCGCCGGTGTTGATCTGGACCTTGACCGGGCTGCCGTGGCGACGGATGACGATGCGGTTGACGATGTACTGGATGGCGGCCAGGGTCTGGCCCTCGCGGCCGATGAGCAGGCCGGAATTTTCCTCGTCGAAAATCAGCACGGACACGCGTTCGCTGTGGCCGGAGATCTCGAATTCGGGACGCTGGCCGAGGATGCCGTCGAGCATGTGCTCCATGGCCTCGCGCACGATGGCGGACAGTTCGGGCGTCAGCGGCTGGGGCTCGGCGGCCGGCGCGGTCCGGCGGGGTTCGCGGTTGGAGCGGCCGGCATCGGCCTCGCCCTGGTCCTGGGCGTCGTCGAAATCATCCTCAAAGGGTTCGTCGTCGCCGGCAAGGTCCGAAACGGCAGGAGCGGCCTGGCGGGGAGGCGGCGGCGGCGTTTCAGCCTTGGGGGCCGGCGTGGTCGGCGCGGCCGGAGCGGCGCTCTGGACAGGGGCCGGCTGTTCTTCGACCGGCGCGGGCGCGGCCTTGGGTTCGGCCTTGGACTCAGCCTTGGGCGCGGCCTTGGCCGGCCCTTCCTGGCGCGGGGCATCGGCCTGGCGCTGGTTGCCCCGACGGCCGCCGTCGCGGCGCTCGCCGTTGTCGCGGCGGTCATTGTCGCGGCGGTCGCTGTCGCGACGTTCGCTCTTGCCGCCCAGGTCGGTGAGAAGATTGACCTCCTCGCGTAGCCGGGCCCGGACCTGGGCCTTTTTCTTGCCGACGAGCCCGAAGATGCCCGACGAACCGCCGGAGAGGATTTCGACTTCGAGCTTTTCCCGGGGCGCGCCCAGGCTGCGGCAAGCTTCTTCCATGGCCTCATCCACGGATTTGCCGCTGTAGGTCTTCCATTCGCTCATAGTTGCTCCTTGCGTTGCGCTTCCATCTGTTCGCGGCCGGATGCTCGCTGACGAGGCGTCAGGACTTCTTGTTGAGCATCCATCCCTGC
>JAEZEM010000412.1 GCA_023417745.1 Pseudomonadota bacterium | reverse complement strand
TGCCGCCAGGTCCGATCACTTCGCGGATCTTTTCCGGGTTGATGTGCACCACGGCCAGCTGCGGCGCCAGGGCCGACAGTTCGGGGCGCGGCTCGGCCAAGACGGCGGCCATGCGGCCCAGGATGTGGACGCGGGCTTCCTTGGCCTGGTACAGCGCCTGGCGCATGACGGCCTGGGGAATGCCGGTGATCTTGATGTCCATCTGGATGCCGGTGACGCCGTCGGCGGTGCCGGCCACCTTGAAGTCCATGTCGCCCATGGCGTCCTCGTCGCCGAGGATGTCGGTCAGGACCAGGAAGTCGTCGCCTTCCTTGATCAGTCCCATGGCGATGCCGGCCACCGGGGCCTTGATGGGCACGCCGGCGTCCATGAGCGCCAGCGACGCGCCGGCCACCGAGGCCATGGACGAGGAGCCGTTGGACTCCAGGATCTGGGAGACCACGCGCATGGTGAAGGGGAAGTCTTCAGGGCCGGGCAGCACGGGCAGGATGGACCGTTCGGCCAGGGCGCCGTGGCCGATGTCCCGACGCGACGGGCCGCGCAGCATTTTGACTTCGCCCACGCAGTAGGGCGGGAAGTTGTAGTGGAGCATGAAACGCTTGTACGTCTCGCCGTTAAGCGTCTCGATCTTCTGCTCGTCGCCGGTGGAACCCAGGGTGGCCACGCACAGGGCCTTGGTCTCGCCCCGGGCAAACAGGGCCGAACCGTGGGTGCGCGGCAGCACGCCCACTTCGATGCCGATGGGGCGCACCGTGGTGACGTTGCGGCCGTCGAGGCGGATGCCGGTGTCCTTGATCAGGGCGCGCAGCAGTTTCTTTTCCATGGCCTCAAGGATTTCGCCGGCCTTCATCTTGTAGAGGGGGGTCTCCGGGAAGGCGGCGACCACGGCTTCGATGACGGCGGCCTTGACGGCGCGACGCGCGTCGCGGCGGGCCATCTTTTCCTTGATGGTGAAAGCTTCCTTGAGCTTGGCTTCGCCGGCTTCGCGCACCACGGCTTCCAGTTCGGCCAGGGGAGCCGGCGGGGTGAAGGCGATCTTGGGCTTGCCGGCCTTTTCGCGCAGCTGCTCCTGGAGATCAAGCAGCGGCAGCACGGCCTTGTGGCCGAATTCCAGGGCGTCGGCCAGAAGATCTTCGGAGACGAAGCGTCCCGCGCCTTCGACCATGACCACGGCGTCGCGGGAGGCGGCGAAGACCAGATTCAGGTCCGTGCCGGCCGCGATCTGGGCCACGGTGGGATTGAGGACGAACTGGCCGTCGATGTAGCCCACCCGGCCGCCGGCGATGGGGCCCTGGAAGGGGATCTTGGAGATGTGCAGGGCGGCGGAAGCGCCGGTCAGGGCCAGGACATCGGGTTCGACCTCGCCGTCGGCGGACAGCACGGTGGCGATGATCTGAACTTCGTCACGGAAGCCCTTGGGGAAAAGCGGCCGGCAGGGACGATCGATCAGGCGGCACACCAGCACCTCGCGCTCGGAAGGGCGGCCGATTTCGCGACGGAAGTAGGAACCCGGGATGCGGCCGGCGGCGTAGGCCATTTCCTGGTAGTCGACGACCAGGGGGAAAAAGCCTTTTTCTTCGGCCAGAGCCTGGGTGCAGGCGGTGACGAGCACCACCGTGCCGCCGCACTGAATCCAGATGGCTCCGTCGGCTTGGTTGGCCAGACGGCCGGTTTCGATGGTCACGGTCTTGTCGCCGATGGCGGCTTCAAGCCGGATGGGGGAAAACGTCATTGTCATGAGGACCTCGTTGGATGGTGGGAAGGACAGGAGCGGATGCCCTCCCGCCATGCAGCAGGCGCGGCGGCAGCCGGGACGGCAGGAGTCCCGGGAGCGGGCGCGCATAATGCATGCGCGGGAAGGCGGGGCCCGGCGAACCGGGCCCCGTTGTTGCCGACTACTTGCGCAGTCCGAGCTTCGCGATAAGGTCGCGATAGCGCTGGATTTCTGTTTTCTTCAAGTAGTTGAGAAGCTTGCGGCGCTGGCCGACCAGTTTCAAAAGGCCCGTGCGGGAGTGGAAGTCCTTGGGGTGGCTCTTGAAGTGACCCGTCAGGTAGACGATGCGGGAAGTCAGCAGAGCGACCTGGACCTCGGGAGAGCCGGTGTCGCCGTCGTGCTTCTTGTGTTCGTCAATAACCTGGGCCTTGTCTTCGGCAGTCATGACCACAGCGATATCCTCCTGGTTAGGGGGTGTCGTTGGTGGCGGGGGCGTCAGTGCCGCCGCGCCGGGCCGGTTGCGGGTCTCCGAAAAGACCGCGTACGATGGCCCACCTGAGCCGGCCGCCCGTCGCCTCGGCCCTGGCCAAAGCCAGGGGCAGGCGCGCTTCGTCTAGGAGCAGGGCGTGTGTCCCGGGGGCAAAATCCCCCGTGACCGGGACACGGATGCCCCGGCGGACGTCATCCGCCGTTGCAGGGCCAAGCGTTGTCGTGGGCCAATGGGGCAGCGCTTTTTCGAGGGGTATGATCCGCTCGGGCAGCGACTGCGGGTCGGCCAGGACAGCGTCAAGGCTGTGCGCCTGCGTCAAGGCGAAGGGGCGGCTCTCCTCCCGGGTCAGGGCTGTCATGATCGCGCCGCATCCCAGTCGCTTCCCCAGGCTGTGGACCAGGGAGCGTATGTAGACACCGGCGGATACCCGTACCCGGAAGGTTGCCGACGGCGGGTCGACCGATTCGGCCCGCGCGTCGAAAACGGAAATATCCTTGACTTTCACCGGGGCGGCCAGACCCTTGCGGGCCAGTTCGTACAGGGGCCGTCCCTGGTGTTTGGCCGCCGAGTAGGGCGGCACTTCCTGGCTGGTCAGTTCCGTCCAGGAAGCGACGGCCTCGGCCAGGGCCGAGGCGGAAACATGGTCCCAGGGAGCTTCGTGCGTCACGGTCCCTTCGCTGTCGTAGGTGTCCGTGGTGACGCCCAGGCGAAGCGCGCCCAGGTAGGTCTTCTCGCCCTCCATGACGTAGGGGGCGATCTTGGTGGCCTCGCCCAGAAGCACCACCAGCACGCCGGCGGCCAGCGGGTCCAGGGTGCCGGCATGGCCGATCTTTTTCTGGCCCAGGCGTTTTATCGCCGTCAGGCACCGGGTGGAGGTGGGGCCGGAGGGCTTATCCAAGACCAGCACGCCGTGGAGCTGGGGCAACGGGTAGCGCTTCTCAGTCACGCGCCGGCTCCACAACTTTGCACAGCGCGCTGATCAGCGTGGCCTCGGCCTCGTCCAAGCTCGTCTCCAGCTTGCCGCCCGAGGCGTTTTTGTGCCCGCCGCCGCCATAAGCGGCCGCGACCTGCTGGATATTGACCGGACCCACCGAGCGCAGGGAAAATTTGACGCCGCCCTCGGGCAGCTCGCGCACGAGCACCGCCGCCTGCACGCCCTTGATGCGCAGGGCGTTGTTGATCAGCCCCTCGCAATCCTCGGGGCCGGTTCCCGTACGGGAAAACATCTCCTGCGATACCCTGATTGCGCCTACCTGTCCATGGCCGTGCAGGGACAGGCTGCCCAGCACCTCGCTCCACAGGCGGATGCGGTGCATGCTCCACTGGTTCTTGATGTGCGCGCCGACCTCGCCGACGTCCAGGCCTCCCCGGATCATCTCGGCCACCAGCTCCAGGCACACGGCGGTGGTGCCGCTGAAGCTGAAAAAACCGGTGTCCGTGGCCATGGCCGTGTAGAGCGCTTGGGCTATGGGGCCGACAAGGGGCACGCCGAGGTCCTTGGCCAAAAGGGCCACCATCTCGCCGGTGGCGCCGCAGGCCGGGTCGATCCAGTTGACGGCGCCGAAACCGGGATTGCCCAGGTGGTGGTCAATGACGGCCGTGCGGGCCGGGTCGAGGTGGCCTTCGAGGCCCCCCAGGCGCGGCGCGTCGCCGCAGTCGAGCACAATGGCCAGATCGTAGTCGTCGCAGGGCGGCCGGTCGAGCAGCGGGGCGGGCAGTTCCAGCCAGCCGTACTGGGGCGGGGCCGGGGAATCGTTAATCAGCCAAAAGGTCTTGCCCAGGGCTTCGAGGATAAAGCCGACGGCGGCGGTGGACCCCAGGGCGTCGCCGTCGGGCGAGGCATGGGCGGCCACCAGGAAGGATTGGCCGGCCCGGATGCGGCGGACGATCTCACTCCTGGGGGCGGGCATAGACCATCTCCTCCAGGTACGTGTCGCGGGAAAAGCGCAGCTCCGGCACGAACTTCATGTGCAGGCGCTGGCCAAGCAGGGTGCGCAGGAAGCCGCGCGCCTGGTCCAGGGCCTTGGCCGCGCCGGCCAGGCGCGCGTCGTCGCCGCTAAGCGTGTAGAAAACCTGGGCCACGGACAGGTCGGCGTTTAAGGTCACGCCGCTTATGGTCACGAGTTCCAGGCGGGGATCGCGCACGTCTTCGAGAAGGGCGGTGGCCATTTCCCGGGCGATCTGATCGGCAAGCCGGTGCGAGCGGCGCGAGGCGGTGCGTTTCATAGGAATCTTTCTGGGGGCTAGAGCGTGAGGATTTCGATGTCGTCGTAGACCAGTTCGGCCAGGGCGGCGGCTTCGACCATGTTGACGGCTTTTTGCAGGAGACCCCGAACGTGGGTGGCGTCGCCGGACACGGCCACGGCGGCCAGGACCAGCGTGTCCCAGGATTCCTGCATGGCCACTTCGGCGACGGCCACGTTGAATTTGTTGCGCAGCTTCTGCTTGAGGCTTTGGGCCACGCGGCGCTTGCCCTTGAGGGAGTCGTTGCCGTGGAGGGCGAACTGGAGGGTGAGGACGCCTACGACCATGAATCCTTCCCCGCAAGCCGGGGAGCGGTTGGAAAATCGGTTGTCATAAGGAGACCCGGCCGCCGCCTAAGCGACGACCGGGGTCCAAGCGGCGAGACGAACCCGCCGGAGCAATCGTTACAGGGTGGCCTTTTCTTCCACGGACTCGAAGGCCTCGATGACGTCGCCGACCTTGATGTCGTTGAAGTTTTCCAGGCCGACGCCGCATTCGTAGCCCTTGGTGACTTCCTTGACGTCGTCCTTGAAGCGGCGCAGCGAGGTCAGCTTGCCGGTGTAGACCACCACGCCGTCACGCACCAAGCGCACGCCGGCGTTGCGGGTGAGCTTGCCGTCCAAGACGCCGCAGCCGGCCACGGTGCCGACCTTGGGCACGCTGAAGGTGTCGCGCACTTCGGCCTGACCGAGGTACTGTTCGCGGATCACCGGGGCGAGCATGCCGGACATGGCGTCTTTGATTTCGCTGACGACCTTGTAGATGATGTCGTAGAAGCGCACGTCCACGCTCTCGCGCTCGGCCATTTCCTTGACCTTGATGGTCGGGCGCACGTTGAACCCGATGATGATGGCCGAGGAGGCGGAAGCCAAGAGCACGTCGGATTCGGTGATGGCCCCGGCTCCGGCATGGATGATGTTGACCTTGACCTTGTCGGTGGAGAGCTTTTTGAGCGCGTCGGCAATGGCTTCAAGGGAGCCCTGCACGTCGGCCTTGAGCACCAGATTGAGCGTCTGGGCCTCGGCTTCGGGGCGGCTGGCCAGGAAGGTTTCCAGGGTGACCTTGGAGGCCTTGCCCAGTTCACGTTCGCGCTGCTTGGTGGCCCGGGTCTCGGCGATGCGGCGGGCGACCTTTTCGTCCTCGACGCCGACGAACTCGTCGCCGGCCTCGGGCACGCCCTCAAAGCCCTGGACCTCGATGGGCATGGCCGGTCCGGCTTCCTTGATCTTGCGACCCTGGTCGTCGAAACAGGCCCGCACCCGGCCGGAGAACACGCCGCAGACAAAGGCGTCGCCCTGGTGCAGGGTGCCTTCCTGAATGAGCACCGTGGCCACGGGGCCACGCCCCTTGTCCAGGCGGGCTTCGACGATATGCCCCCGGGCGCGCTTGCTCGGGTTGGCGTGGAGCTGGAGCACCTCGGCCTGGAGCAGGATCATTTCGAGCAGTTCGTCGAGGCCGAGCTTCTGCTTGGCCGAAACGTTGGCGAAGATGGTGTCGCCGCCCCATTCTTCGGGCACCAGGCCAAGATCGCCGAGTTCGCGCTTGACCCGGTCGGGGTTGGCGTCGGGCTTGTCGATCTTGTTGACGGCCACGACGATGGGCACGCCGGCGGCCCGGGAGTGGTTGACCGCCTCGCGGGTCTGGTCCATGACGCCGTCGTCGGCGGCCACGACCAGGACCACGATGTCGGTGACCTGGGCACCGCGGGCGCGCATGGCGGTGAAGGCTTCGTGGCCCGGGGTGTCGAGGAAGACGATGTCGCCCCGGCTGGTGGTCACGTGATAGGCACCGATGTGCTGGGTGATGCCGCCGGCCTCGCCGGACACGACGTTGGAGGCCCGGATGGCGTCCAGAAGCGAGGTCTTGCCGTGGTCGACGTGGCCCATGATGGTGACCACGGGCGGACGCGGCCGCAGATCCTCGGGCTTATCCACCTCGACATTGATGATGTAGTCGTCCTCGGAAAAGCCGGACTTTTCGACTTCGAACCCGAACTCGGCCGCAGCCAGGGTGGCGGTTTCGATGTCCAGGGACTGGTTGATGGTCACCAGCGCCCCAAGGCCGAGCA
>JAEZEM010000406.1 GCA_023417745.1 Pseudomonadota bacterium | reverse complement strand
CCAGGGCAAAAAGCGCCTCGCGGTCCTTCTCGTCCCGGGCTTCGGCGTCCAGGGCGGCCAGCATGGTCTCGGGATCGGCGGCCAGCGAGGCCTCCAGGTCGCGCTGGCGCACGAACCGCAGGGTGCGTTCGGAGGGTCGGTCGGAATTGAGCGCCGTGCGGTCGAGCTTGGCGGCCCGGTCGTCCAGAGAAGAGGGACGCACGCCGATGCGGGCGCAGCCGCCCAGGCAGACAAGGCTTATCAGGGACAACAGCAGGACGACGAGCGGCAGGCGTCTTGGCATGGGCAACCTCGCGGCGACGGTTAGCGGCGAGGCCGATGACCGCGCCGCGAAAAAGCGTCGTCTTGTACGACAGGCCGCACGGACGGTAAAGCCTCAATCGACGCCGCACCCTTGCCGCAAGCACGGGGCGGCACGGGCAGCCCTGCGTCAGGCCTGCCCTAGCGCCTCCATTGTTGCCAGACCTTCCCAAAAAGCCTACAAGAAACAACACTGTTCCCCCTTAACCAGGAGTCGCCCATGAACCGCTTGAGCTTGTGCTTCCTGACGGTATTGGCCGCCCTTTCGCTTTCTTCCTGCAACGGTCTCGACGCCGTCAGCCAAACGGACATCTCTGGAACACCCACGGTGTACGCCACGGTCAACAAAGAGCCAGATCCCAAACTTGTGGGCTGCTATCTGCGTAGCCGGCCCAGCGAATACAACCGTCCCAACAAGTACGAGTACTGTCTGGTCAAAAGCGCCGGCGGCTACGGCCTTTACTACTACGTCATGGACGGCAAGACGCTCAATACCTTCAAAGGCTGGACCGGAGCCTCCATCGACGGCAACTGCCTGACGGCCCAGTATGACGGCTCGACCTATTGCGTCAAAGACGGCGAAGTCATGCAGACAACCACCGGCAGCAGCGATCTTCACCGCATGTTGCCCATGAACTGACGGTCCATCCGGCCTCGCTCCAAGAACGCTTCAGACGTTTGAGGGAAGTTGCATGTCCAGACAATCGCTTGCTTGGCTTGGCGCGGCGGCGGCATCCCTGGCCGTCGCCGCGTTGCTGGGGTGGTTCGTGGACGCCTCCGGGGCCGTGGCCGGCCTGGTAGGAGGCCTTTTGCCGGCGGCCACGGCGGCGGCCGCTGTTTTGGCCCTTGGCGGCGCGCGCCAACGCCAGGACAAGGCCATGGTCGAAGCCCTGGCCGCCGTGGCCGCCGACCGTTCGCCAGGCGTCGGGGAGCTGCCCCCCGAACTGGCCGAAGCCCTGGCGAAACTGGCCGAATCCGTGCGCACCACCCGGGGGTTTCTCTCGGGCATCACCAAGGGGCTGCCCATCCCCTACCTGCTGGTCGACCCCAAGGAACGCACGCTTTTCACCAACCAGGCCACCCTGGACATGCTGGAGATCGACGGAGCGCCCGAACGCCAGCTCGGCCGCACCCTGGCCGAGGTGTTCTACAATGATCCCGGACGCGTCACGGTGGTCGGCAAAGCCATGCGGGAAGGGACGGTCTTTTCCAACAAGGAAGTGACCATCACCGGCCACAAGGGCGGCCGGTGCGACGTGCTTTACAATGTTTTCGCCCTGCGCGACACGGCCGGAACAGTCATCGGCGGTTTGTGCCTTTATCTTGACGTGACCGAACTGCGGGCCAAGGAAGTCGCCATCGGCCAGCAAAACGACCACACCGCCGCCCTGGCCCGCCGGGCTGGGGGATTGGCCTCCGATCTGGCCGACGCGGCCCGGGTGCTGGCCGAACAGGTGTCCCAGGCCAGCCGGGCCGCCGACGACCAGAAGACCCGCATGGGCCAGGTGGCCGCCTCGGTGACGAGCCTGGGGCATGGCGCGCGCAACATCGCCGGCTCCGCCGACGAGGCTGGGGACGTGGCCCAAAAAACCCGCGACCAGGCCGCCGGAGCGGCCGACACCATGGCCAAGGTGCTGGCCGGCATGCACGAACTGTCCGGCAAGGCCGTGGCCCTGGGCAACCACATGGACATCCTGTCGACCCAGGCCACGGAAGTGGGCAGCATCCTCGGCGTCATTTCCGACATCGCCGACCAGACCAACCTCCTGGCGCTTAATGCCGCCATTGAGGCGGCCCGGGCCGGGGAATCGGGCCGGGGCTTCGCCGTGGTCGCCGACGAAGTGCGAAAGCTGGCCGAAAAGACCATGGCCGCCACCCGCGAGGTGGACCGCAACGTCACGGCCATCCGCCAAAGCGCCGAGACCAACCGCCAGGCCACCGGCGAGGCCGTGGCCCTGGTCGGCCAGACCGCCGGCATCGCCAGCGAGGCCGGAACCGCCCTGGACGCCATCCTGGCCCTGGCCGACGAGACCTCGCGCCACGTCCGGGCCATCGCCGACACCGCCGCCGGCCAGACCAACGCCGGCGAGGCCGCGGCCAGGGCCGGCGAGGACATCGCCCAGGCCGTTTCCGACACCTCCCAGGCCATGGCCGAATCCGCCCTGGCCGTGGAAGAACTGTCCCGGGTGGCCGACGACCTCAACGCGCTTTTCGTCGGCGCGACCAAGCGCTGACGCCCCCGGATGACAGCCGCCGCCTTTGCGGCTATATCCGCTCCATGTGGCAAAGCTTTGTTATCGTGGCCGTGGCCTTCGTCGCCGTCAGCGTCGGGCTGTGGCTCGTCATTCGCAAGACCGTCAGCCGCCGGCACGACGTCATCGCGCCGGGGAAATTCGATTTCGACGCCTTCAAATCCCGGGAGATCACCCGGCGCGGCGTTCACGACAGCACCCGCCTCGGCAAAAAGCGTTGAGCTCGCCGGCCTGACGCCGCCTTGACGCGCCCGCCTACTTTCCAAGGAGTCGCCATGCCCCGTATCCGCTCCCTGTTCCTGGCCGTCCTGGCCCTGACCGTGCTGGCCGCCGCCAGCGCCCGGGCCGAAACCCCGACCAGCCTGGCCGGCATCGCCCTGGGCGAACCCGCGGCCAAGGCCAAGGCCCGGATCGACGCCCGCAAGCCCCGCGACGTGTCGGACGCGCCGTGGGTCAAACGGTTGCCGGTTGCCGGCGACAAGTTTTTCGACGGCGGCTACGTGCTGGTCGGAACCTGCGCCGCGCCGGGAGCGGTGGTGCGGATCAAGATGCGCTACCGCAACGGCGACATGGACTTTTTCCGCAAATTAAGCGGCGAGATGCTGAAGCTCTATGGGGACCCGAACCAGTACAAGGGCGACCTGGAAGGCCGGGTCATGGGCAACAAGTGGTCTTTTTCCGATTCCCGACTGCGCCCGGTGAGCCTGATTCTGCAACATGCCGAAGGCGAGGACCCGGAACTGGGACCGGGCAGCACGGTCAAGCTCACCAACTGGGGCCTGCTCGAAGCCGAACGGGCCTGCTGGCAGCAGCGCCACGG
>JAEZEM010000387.1 GCA_023417745.1 Pseudomonadota bacterium | reverse complement strand
GTCAGCACCTTGCGCACGAAAAAGGCGATCATGGCCCGGGTGACGTCGAAGTCGGCGATGACGCCGTCCTTCATGGGACGGATGGCCCGGATGCGCTCCGGGGTACGGCCAAGGTATTCCTTGGCCTCGGTTCCCACGGCCACGAGTTCATCGGTGCGGGTGTCGATGGCCACCACCGACGGTTCAGCCAGCACGATGCCGTCCTGAGCGGTATAGAGCAGCGTATTGGCCGTGCCGAGGTCCATGGCCAGGTCCTTGCCGAGGAACCGAAACAGTTTCGTAAAAAACATGCCCACACTCGCGTTGGCGTTCGAAAAAAAGAGGGACGGCCCATTGCCGGACAATTGACCCATGGTAGATGGGCGCGGCCGAAAAGTCTACGCCGAAGGGCTGCCGAGACGGGTGCGCAGATGCAGGTTTTCCAGGAACAAGGCCAGGCTTTCCGAGACCATGCCAACGAAAGTTTTAAGATCTTCGGCCACGGGCAGGGGCCGGGGGTCGGCCAGGGTGAGCACGGCCCGGGTCTTTTTGGAAAAGGCGATGGGCAGGCAGATGACGCTTTTGCAATCGATGGTCGGCACGTCGAGGCCGAAAAGCGGCAACCGGCTGGCCTCGTCCTTTTCGCCGGTATAGACCGGGGTGTTGTTTTTAAACACCCAGCCGACCAGCCCCTGGCCCACGGAAAACCGGCCGGGCACGTCGCGGCCGCCCAGAAACGGGCTTTCGCTCACGCCTTCCAGAAAATACGAACGCCCCGATTCGTCGCGCACGGCCAGGATGGCGTGGCGAAAGCCGGCCGCCTCGGCCAGGATTGACAGGAAGGCCTCGCGAAAGGCGGCCCATTTGGGATGGGTCTTGTGCAGCAGGGCGATGCGCTGATGGGCCTTGTAAAAGCCATGCTCGACCAGGCTTTGGGCCACTTCCCGGCTGCGGGCCAAATGGTTGCCGGCCAGTTGCGCGAACTGCGACAGGATCTTGAGGTCTTTTTCGACAAAGGCATAGGTCTTGCGGGTGTCGATGCAAAGCGCCCCGCCGGTGGCCGGCACGGGATGGCCCATAAAGGCCCGGATGCGCTCTTCCTCGCCGCCCCGGTAATAGCCCAGAACGCCCCGCTGCTGGTCGAAGTTGCTGATCAAAAGCGGTTTTTTCTCGCGAATGATCCAACCGACCAGCCCCTGGCCCGGCGCGATGGCGGCCTCACGATTGAGCGCCTCGCCCAGGCTGAACGCGGCCGCCGCCCGGCACACCCCGGGTTCGGCCGGATCAGGCAGAAACAGCACGGCCGAATAGGCGTCGAAGACGTTGCCGACAATGTCGAGCAGTTGCTCGTAAAAGGCGGTCTGCTGCATGGCGGCCGATGTCTCGCTTGCGAAAAGCCGGCTGGCTTTTTCAACTAGGAATTATAAATTCAGCGTATTAAACGGCATGATAGCAGCCCGGACCCAACCAAAGGCAGCCCGGGCAGCGGCCGCCCGCAAAGGGGCTTCCGTCTTGGGCGCACCTTACGGAGACGGACCGTCTGCGTCAAATCGTTCACCCCGCGTAACCTCCACCACACTCGCGGGACTTTATTCCTAGTGGATATTAGGCTAAGAAAGGGTTTTCGGCAGCGACGGCCAGCCCGCCTGCTGGCCGCCAACCGCCAACCCGCCCACGGAGCGGCCATGATCTTCGACTGGACGACCGCCTTTTCCCAGGTTCCGGAAGCCCCTTTCCTCGACGGCCAGCACCGCGCCAGGGAAGGGGAAATCCTGCGCGTCCAGACCCTGCCCGATCTGCGCCGTTTTCTCGACTGGATCCACATCAAACAGTGCCTGCTCAAGCCCTATGCCGAGCATTCCAACTACCCGGTGGTGGACTTCCGCGAGCTGCTCCCCTCGTTCGAGGCCGCCGCCTACGAATACAAGGAGCTGCCGGGCTTCTCCATGGTCGCCCTGGCCAGGCCGCTTAAGTACTTCCAGGAAATCTTCCAGTACGACATCCTGCACTGCCTGCTGGACTATGCCGACGAAAAATACCGCGACCAGTGTCCGCTGGAATCCTCGATCTTCAGCCAGAATATCCGCACCTTCTGCGCCCACCTGCCCAAGTCCAGCCAGGACGCCTTCCGCACCCGCTTTTCCGAGACCGACGTCACGAGCCTGGAAAACTACGCCGCCTTGCTGCCCACCGTCCTCGACATGGACCGGGCCCATGTGCTGTCCATGGACAGCCAAAACGACTTCTACCTCTCCGGCGTCTACTGCTCGTTCCCGTCCTACCTCGACACCGAACTCAAGCGGTTTGGCCTGAACATCAAGAAATTCGCCGTGGGCGACGACCGGCGCTACGAGCGCCATCGCGGCTTCGTCTACCAGTTCCTCATGGAGCTTTACGGCTTCCCCATCGTGTCCGAGCGGCGCACCTCGTCGGCGCTTTTTGCCCGCCGACTGTTCCGCATGGGCGAAAAATTTATGGTCCGCGTCCTTGGCCAGACTGACCGGGCCATCACCACGCTCTACTCCCATCCCGAGGCGCGTTTCTATCCGCGTGTGGAAAAAATCGCCCTGGTGTCCGTGGACAAATCCCAGACCGAGGCGGTCAAGGCCCTGGCCGAGGGCGGCTATTTCATCGACCCCGACCGCCGGGTGGTCATCACCCGGGTGGTCTACCGCCAGCACAAGTACGATCCCAACAACGTGCGCCAGGATCGCGCCCTGTCGGTGGCCTCCCAGGAGGTCATCCACCCCCTGACCGGCCGCAGCTACTACCGCCTCAACCTCGTCAAGGACACCTATAGCCTGTTCTTGCGCTTAAACGACATCGTGCGCGGCGAATATTCCGGCCGCATCGTCTACAAGCGCAACGAGATCGTGGAAAACACCGACACCCACGAAAAAAAGCTCAAGTTCCTTTACGCCTGGCTGTCCAAGCACCAGCGCCGCATCATCGGCTACTCCGACGATTTCTATTCCAACGTGGTCAAGGTCCTCGACAACTACCTCTTGAGCGCCGACCACTACGACGACTTCAGCAACATGCGCGACGTCTACCAGGAAGTCTGGAGCAAATACAGCTACATCCAGCAGGCCAGAAAAGTGAAGATGCTCGAAGACCTGCAGGATCGCAACTACAAGGGCGAACGGCTGACCTACGCCAGGATGCTGGCCCTTTTTACGGAAATCCTCAACGACCTCAAGTTCGAGATCGTCAACTACTTCGACGCGCTGGTCGAACGGGTTCTGTCCCTTGGCGACATGATCTTAAACGATAGCTACCTGCTTCGGACCTACATCCGCAAAAAGGATCTGGATCTGTCGCCCTACGGCTTGTCCGTCAAAAAGACTTACAGCCGGCTGGTGGCCCTGCTCGACGAGTTCCGCATGATCCGCAAGGCCAAAAAAGAGCAGGGCATCGTCCTGCCTCTGGTGGCCCAGAGCTAAACCCGACCGGCGGTCCGGCCGCCGTACACCCTAATGACGTCGGAACGCCGTTTCCGACAGACCCGGAGCCAATTGCCGTGGAAAAGCCCATCCCCACTCCCCTGACCGACTGGAACCGCGAGCACGGAGCCAAGATGGTCCCCTTTGCCGGTTTCGACATGCCGGTGCAGTACACCTCCATCCTGGCCGAACACGAGCAGACCCGCAAAAAAGCCGCCGTCTTCGACATCTGCCACATGGGCGAATTCACCCTGTCCGGCGACGGCGCGGCCCAGGCCCTGGGCAAGGCCGTCACCCACGACCTGGCCACCCTGGCCCCGGGCAAATGCCGCTACGGCTTTCTCCTCAATGAAGCAGGCGGCGTCATCGACGACCTCATCATCTACTGCCTGGGCGTGGACGACTACATGCTGGTGGTCAACGGTTCGCGCATCGCCGTGGATTTCGAGACGATCAAAGCCCGGCTGCCGGCCGGCTCGAACTTCCGCAACGTCTCGGCCGAGACGGCCAAGATCGACCTGCAAGGCCCGCTGGCCTTCGAGGTGCTGCGCGACCGCGTGCCCGGCGATTTTTCGGGCCTCAAATACTTCAACTTCGTCTGGACCGACTTCCAGGGCGCCAAGATGATGGTCAGCCGCACCGGCTACACCGGCGAGCTCGGCTACGAGCTGTTCCTGCCGGCCAGCCAGGCTGTGGCCCTGTGGGAGGCCATCACGGCCGATCCGCGCGTGGCCCCGGCCGGCCTTGGCGCGCGCGACACCATCCGCCTGGAAATGGGCTATCCCCTCTACGGCCAGGACCTCGATGAGGAGCACACCCCAGCCGAGGCCGGCTACGGCTGGCTGCTCACCTCCCCGGCCGACTACGTCGGCAAAGGCAAGGCGGCCGGGCTTCGCCAAAAGCTCATCGGCCTGGAAATTCCCGGCCGCCGCAGCGCCCGCCACGGCGACGTCGTCTGCGACAAGTCCGGCAAGACCGTCGGCGTGGTCACCAGCGCCTCGTTTGCCCCGAGCCTGGGGCACGCCGTGGCCCTCGCTTATGTTGATGCGTCGGCCGCCGAGGCCAAGGATTTCGTGGTCAAGGCCGCCCGGGTCGAACTGCCGGCCAAGCGCCGCGATCTGCCGTTTTACAAGGACGGCACGGCCAGAAAGGCGATTACGGGGTAAGCGGGAAGAGGAAGAAGCCTCCGGCGGCCGGGGGGATGATTCCCCCGGCCCCCTGCAATGGAAGCCAGAGGCAGGATAGGAAGCTTGGTCGCGCGGCCGGGGGGCGTTGCTTCCCGGCCGTTGCCGTCCCCAGGTGCAGTGATAACGCCAGCCAAGGACTTTTTCGTGGGCCGACCCGACGCCTTTTTCATCCCGCCCGAGCAGTTCGCCGCGCCCTACGCCCTCACCGGCGGCGAGGCGAGTCACTGCGCCAAGGTGCTGCGAAAACGCCCCGGCGAAATCGTGCGCGCCTTTGACGGCGCCGGCCGCCACGGGCTTTTTCGCATCGAAACGGTCGGGCGCGACCGGGTGGAGCTTATTCCCGAAAGCCTTGAGGAAACGCCCCTGCCCGGCCGGCGGCTCCACATCGCGGCCGGCTTTTCGCGCTCGGCCCGGCGCGACTTCTTTCTGGAGAAAGCCGTAGAACTCGGCGCGGCCGGCATCCTCTTCTGGCAGGCTGAACGCACCCAGGGCAAAATGCCCGGCCAACCCAAGGAAGCCTGGACGGCCGGACTGATCGCCGCCGCCAAACAGTGCGGCGCGGCCCTCCTGCCGACGCTCGCCTGCGTGCCGGGCGGCGCACCCGGACTGGCGCAGGCCGGCCAAGCCTACCCCCGCAGGTTTCTCCTTTGGGAAGACCCGGCCGTGTCCCTGCCCCTCACGCCGGCCGACTTGACCGCAAACGGCGACACCCTGTGCATCGTCGGCCCAGAAGGCGGCTTCACAGACGCCGAGGCAGCAACCCTCGTCGCCGCCGGCTTCGTTCCAACCACCCTCGGCCCGCGCGTGCTGCGCTGGGAAACCGCCGCCCTGGCCGTGCTGGCCCTGGGCCTGACGGCCGATGCGGCGGGGTAAGGGGTGAGGGGAGAGCCTCCGGCGGGGGGGGGGGGGGGGGGGGGGGGGGGGGGGGCGGGGGGGGGCGGGGGGCGGGGGGGGGGCGGG
>JAEZEM010000159.1 GCA_023417745.1 Pseudomonadota bacterium | reverse complement strand
CAAATTCGAAAAAGCCGCCCAAGGGACGCTGTTTCTTGACGAGATCGGCGACATGCCGCCGGAAACCCAGGCCAAGATTCTGCGCGCCATCGAATCGCGCCAGTTCGAGCGGGTGGGCGGCGGCAAGGCCCTGCGCCTGGACGTCCGGGTGGTGGCGGCCACCCACCGCGACCTGCCGGAAATGATCCGCCAGGGGCGGTTTCGGGAAGACCTCTTTCACCGCCTGAACGTTTTTCCGGTCCGCCTGCCCCCGCTTCGGGAGCGCCGGGAGGACATTCCCCTCCTGGCCGGCCGATTCCTGGAGATGTTTCGGCCCGGCGCGCAGCTTTCCGTCGAGGCCTTGCAACGGCTTCTGGCCCATGACTGGCCGGGCAATGTGCGGGAACTCAAAAACGTGTTGGAGCGGGCCACGGTACTCTCCGGCGGGGACGAGATCGGCCCGCGCCATCTGCCCGGGCTTTTCGGCCAGGGACCGGCTGAGGCGGTTGCCGGCGACGAGGCGGCGGACTTGGACAGCCGTTTGGCTGCCTATGAGCGCACGCTTATCGAGGCGGCCTTATTGCGCACCGGCGGCGTCCAGTCCCGGGCGGCGGCGCTTTTGGGGATTAAGGAACGCAGCCTGTGGCACCGGGTGAAAAAGCTCGGCATTGCCGTGGGGCATTTTCGCGGCGCAGGCGAGTGAAGATCTGGGGAACATCAAATTTTGTAGGACAAGGCATCATTTTTTGGAGTATATGGGCCTGGGAGGCAGGCCCAGCAATGCTTTTTCGGGCTTAGACCGTTTTAAATGCGAGTGATTGTCTGGCGAATTGGGGCCGGGCATGGTTTGTGCTTGGGAGAAAGCGCCGCAAGGCGAACAAACAGGAGGAGACCGATGGAAAAGGCAAGAAAATTTCGGCAAGGCGAACAGGGCTTCACGCTCATTGAAATCATCGCCGTGCTGGTCATTCTCGGCATTTTGGCTGCGGTGGCCATTCCGAAGTACAATAACCTGCAGCAGCAGGCCAGGCTCAAGACGGCAGCTGGCGCTTTGCCGGCGCTCGTGACCGAAGCGACCAATGCCTATCATTCTTTTATACTGACCAATCCTGGCGGCGCAATGGCAGCATTTACAGCCGCCAATGCCTCTGTGACGGGTGTCACTGTGGGCGACTTCATCGGTTCCTGGGGTGCATCCGGTGCGAATGGAGTTGTTGCTCTTGCGGTGTCAGGGGCGGCTCCCAATGCTGGGCCGAGCGCGTGGTGGTCAACTGTTGCTGGTGATTCGGCGCTTACGTACCAATTTACGTTAGCGCAAACGTCAGCGAGTGGCACCTAGTAAGTTGTTATGAGCTGATTGACGGCTCTGCTGTGTTGCATGGCAGAGCCGTCAACTTTTGGTTGTTTCAAAAAAAGGTTTAGGTTTTTAGTTTGCTGAACGATGCGTTGTTGTCGGGAAAAGACGCTCTCTATAGATTGTCGCCGGTCTGGGTGTTGTTGAAAAACGCAGGTCTTGCGCCAACGCCGACTGCATGTCGGCGGCGTTAGTCTGGCCGAAGCGGCGAAGGACGGCCGCGTAACCCAGGCGCATGTCAATAGCGTCGTTTTCATCCAAGACCGACGTGGGGAACGTCGCGGCGCGACGGTAGAGTTGGTAAGCTTTTCTGTATTTCCCTTCTGAGGCGTATATCTGAGCGAGCATGCTTATGGCTGCCGGGTCGAAAGGGTATTCCCTTAAGGAACTGACCAATTCTTTCTCAGCCAGAGCCGGCATGTTGTCCGCCAAGGCCAAAGCCGCCAGTTCTCGATGGACATGAGGAAATAGCTTTTGCAAGGCCATGGCGGCTATCAAATGTTCTTTTGCTTTTTCGGGATCGTTTAAATGTCGGTATGCTACTGCTTTGTATAAAAGAAGGAATGCCTTGACGGGATTTTTGTCTGGCACATGGGGTAGATATTCGTCACATAAGGACAAAGCTTCTTCGTATCGATGTTGTTTGATGAGAGTCATTGTCAGATCCAAGGTGATTGAGCTGTCTGCTTTTGTGTGAGCCAAGCCTTCTTGGTAAATCCTTGCTGCGAAGTCGTAGTCGTGGAAGGATTGGAAAATTTTCCCCAGAATTTTGTACACCATTTCGTGTTTTGGGTTTAATTTGGACGCAGCCAGGATGTCGTCAAAAGCTTGGCTTTGATTGTTTGTTTGGAGATATATGGCTGCCAAATTAGCTCGGGCAAGAAATGATCCAGGTGTTATTTTAAGTACTTTGTTGAGTTGCTCTATGGCGGCTTGCGTCTGGTTTGATTGAAGTGTCAGGAGACTATGGTTTAAGAGCGCAACGGTGTTTTCTCCATTGACTGATATACCGTACGTATAGAGATCTTCCTCGGATGACCATTTGAGAAGATAGTCTAAGCTGACGCACATGAACAATATCGTGACGGCAGCCGTCATGGCGGTTGGCAGAAGTAAGCTGATTTTGACGCGTTTTCGAAGGTCGTCAAGCAGCCAGGCGCTGGCCAAGAGCAATCCAATGGATGGAATGTAGGTGTAGCGGTCGGCCATGGCCTGCGCCCCTACCTGCACCAGGCCTATGACCGGCACCAACGTTCCCAGGTACCACAGCCAGCCGATGAGCAGATAGGGTTTCGGCCCGCGCAAACGCCAAAGCCATGCCGACACGACGGCAAGGCCGGTCAGGCAGGCCCCAAAACGCCAGGCCGGAATCGCTTCGTAGGGATAGAAAAACGACAGCGGCCAAGGCCAGATCATACGCCAGACGTACATAACGTAGGAGTTTGTCACATTGCCCAGCCGCACCATCATCGGCGTGTGGCTCAGGCTCGCCACCGCTCCCCCGTCGCGCTGGGCCAGGAAGGTCAGGACGCATGCCGCGGCGACCATAGCGAGAAATGGCAGCTTCTCCAGAATAAGCCGGCGGGCGAGATAGCGTGGGCCGACCGCGTCGGGGAGGACGGCCTCCGGGCCGCCGGTCCAGCGACCGAGCGGCCAGTAGTCGAGCAGGAGCATGACGAAGGGCGCGGTGACCAACATGGGCTTGGAGGCCAGGCCCAGGGCCAGCAGCAAGCCGACAAGGCCGTAGCGCCACAGACCCGGGCGTCTTGAATAAGTGACGTAGGCATGGAGCATGAGCAGGAAAAAGAAGGTGCTCAGCACATCCTTGATTTCGGAGATCCAGGCGACCGACTCAATGTGCAGGGGGTGCACGGAAAAGAGCGCGGCCACGAACAGGCTTTTGCCCACGGCGCGGGTGGTGCGGTAGAGCAGGGCGTAAAGCAGCAGCGTGTTGGCGATGTGCAGGAGCAGATTGGTGACGTGGTAGCCGCCAGGATTGAGGCCGAAAAGCTGGAATTGCAGGTGCAGCGCCAGCCAGGTCGTGGGGTGCCAGTTGGCTTCGGCAAAGGCGGTCAGGCACCACAGAAGGCTTTTGAGCGAGACCGGGTCTTGTATGGGGTAGTTGCGGACCACATAACCGTAGTCATCCCAGGCGAAGCCGAAGGCGGCCATGGGCCAGTTGTTGAGGATGGTAACGGCCGCCAGAAGCAGGCAGCCCCAGAGGAGCGGGTGTTTCCCGATCCGCCAGAGCGGATTCTTTTCGATTTGCATAGGACCCGGAAATGGTTATAGCTCGGTTAAGTCGGCTGGAATTGTTGTCGGAAGCGTCTTGCAGCATGGCGGAGATAGCATGATTTGTCAAAGCGTTGGCCCAAAGCGGCCGGCTCCAAGACGTTGGGCCGCGTGCCGTCGCGGGTTCACTCTTGTCGAAATTATTGTTGTTTTGGTGCTGCTTGGCGTTTTGGCTGCCGTCGCCATCAGCAAATACTCGACGAATAACATCACTGCTGCCACCGAAGCCGACGTGTTCAAGGCCAGTCTGCGCTATGCCCAGCAGCGCGCCTTGGGCGACATTTCCACCTGGGGCATCAGCATTGCCGCCGACGGCTTGTCCTACTCGCTTTTCACCAATAATCCTGACCTCAAAACCAATCCGATCCTGCCGGGGGTCGGCGCGAACACGCGCACGTTGTCCAGCGGCGTGACGATGTCGGTAAGCAACGCTGTCAGCAATGGCGGCAAAAAAGAGATTATTTTCGACTATCGCGGCCGTCTGGCCGCATCCGGCGGTTCGAACACGTCGGCCGGCACGGAATATTTGAAGACCGCGCCGCTGGCGGTGCTGAGCAATAACGTGACCGTGACGTTCACCGGCGATACCGGCAGGTCCATGACGATTTACGCACAAACGGGCTTTGCCCAATGAGGTTGGCCATGCGTCGAGCCAGGGAAGGTTTTACGCTCATTGAGATTGTCATTGCCCTGGTCCTGGCCGGACTGCTCGCGTCTCTGGCCGGGCCGATGCTCTCCGGCGCGATCAAGGGGAACGCGACGGCGTTGCAGAATTTGAGCAATGAGGTGACGTTGCAGTCGACTATGGAGAAAGCCATCGCTCGACGGCAGGCAAACCCAACGCAAACTTACGCAGATTTTAAGAGTGCCGTCCAAGCTAATGATTTGACGACTGGATTTGTCATTGATTCTACGAAAACTGGATTTTGTACACTTACTGGAACAACATTTGCGGTGGATACGTCGCTGACAAGTGGAAATTATTATCTGCTGACGCTGAGAAATTCCGGTACAGGAGAAACACTGTCCATGCTCTTTGCGTCGGGAACAGTAAGCTCATGAAGAATACTCACGGGTTTTCTCTCGTCGAAATCATCTGCGTTTTGGTGATATTAGGACTTCTCGGTGCGTTTGCGTCAATTGGGTATGCTCGGTTCATCCGGCTCTATTCATCCATAAAAGATGTCGATGTCGCGATTCAGCAAGGGCAAATCGCCATGAATCGCCTCTTTACTGAGGTAACGACCATCGACAAGACGGCGACGGCAAAACCATTTGTGCTGGATAACTCCACGACGACGACGTATTCTAATCCATATAAATTCACCTCGCTCGATGGCTCGACCGGAGTGGATAATATAGTGTCTTACGATTCTTCAGCCAAGATTTTGAGTTTGAATGGTGTTCCGTTGTGCGAGAATGTATCTGCATTCTTGATGACAAAAGACGTGTCGGCCACTGGCGTTGCTAATCTTGCGTTTGTCACGACAACGTTGGCGATCACGATTGGTTCCAAAACACAGACATTGACTTCGCAATTCACCCTCAAGAACCTGTAGGGATTGAGGAGGGAGTGATGCTTTTTTGCAAGGGTCCGTTCTGGAGCGAAGGGAAGCTCCGCGGCAGCGTGCTGTTTGTGGTGATCGGGGCGATCATCGTCATGAGCGTTATTGGCGCGGCTTTGTCACGGTTGCATGGCTCCGGGACAGAGACGGAGATTCAGGAGAATAGAGTTGATGATGCATACTATGCAGCCGTATCTGGCTTTAACTATGTATCCACAATGATAGAGCAGGCCCAGAAGGGTGTTTTTGGTGAAGGCTGGGACTTATTAAAGATTAAGGGAACATACACACTTAGTTCTGGGCAGCAGTTTTATTTGGACATCAGTAAATTGAACGGAACTGACTATGCTGTTGTTTCTCAAGGTATTGCCGGAAGTACAGGGACTGCCAAACAAGCGAACTGCATCTTGAAGGCTACAAAACAGTATACACCAACTGTACAGCCGCCAGTAGCGCCGCCGACACCTCCAAATCTTGGCAGCTACAACTTCGTCAATCCCTCCAACCGCCCTAATTATGCAGCCTACGCAGCCGACGACAAACGAACCTATCCCACTGACGCGGATACAGGGGATATCATTACGAGGAATATTGTTGTCGGAAAAGACTACTTTTACGGTTTCGGCAACGTGTGGTTCGCCGGCACCAATACCGGTTACAGCGTCGATGGCGTCAGTTCGTTTGGGAAGGGCATTCGCATCTTTTTTACCTTCAAGTTCCTGACGACCGTGGGCGATGGTTTCGTAGTGGCTCTTCTTAATGGCTCCCAAAACAATTATCTTTCGTCAGGCGGCGATTCCGCAGAAGGCGGATTGCTGGGGTATGCAGGAGATTCGCGTGTTTATAATTCTACAGATGGCGGCTTTGCTTCGTCCATCCTTGAATATGTTGACAAAAGCGGGTATGCTAAGGGGTTGAACCCTCCGAAGTTTGGCATAGAGATTGATACTTATACGAATACAACGGATAGTGACAAGTGGAATCCGACTTCTAAGAAGTCGAGTTGTACAGACGATAATGCGTTTATGGATGATTCTACGTCTGGTTCAAAAAAGCATCACGTAGGTATTCTTTATTGGGGGTCGGATAGTTCCTATTTGCGAAAGACATGCCCTGGGCCTGGTTCCGGTTTTAAGGGAAACGTCAAACGATATACAGATGTAAGGCATGGTTCAGGAAATAATGCGCCAAATACTGCAGGCAGTAAATTGCAGTATGTTGACAACTTTGTTGTTGGAAACACGTATTTTTTTAGAATGGATGTATTCAAGTCAGGGACGAATATAACGATAAAAAACTATGTCGGAACATGTAAAGGGACTGACCTCAATACCAGTTGTGTCAATGAAGTGTACGGTACCACAGCAGCAAATCATGTGGGCACTCTCAGTGATACAAAGACGGATTTTGGTTTCAGCAATTTTTCATCGTCACAAAATCTGACGGGCGCGTCGGTTTCCGATACCATGACATTAACTCCCAGTGAAGCGACAGCGTTCTCCAATTTTCTCTGGGGATTCACCAGTGGGTCGGGCGTGGCTGCGCAGCAAATTGAGTTTCGCAATATAAGTTTATCATTTAGATAGTTTTATAATTCTATTTTTATATTTTTCGCTCTATTGATATCTATTAATAAATACAATTGCGTCATTTCATAATTTTTGTAAGATGCTGCATCAAAAGTTAGGCGACTTTCGTATCGTTTTTACGATACGTTGCGTCAAGTCGCCTTGGGTGATGCAGCTTGGCGTTTCAAACCGATGCCCATATTCTTCGGTCGCTGGAGGGTGACAGTCCTGAAACCGGCGGCTCCCTGCTGTTTATCATTCTCGCCGTCACCCTTCTCGCCGCCTTGTCCGCTGCCGCCGCAAAGCTCTATTCCAGTACCCTCGCCACTTCTTTGGCCGGCGTCCAGGATGCCCGCGCTTACTACCTCGCCCTGTCCGGCCTCAATGTCTGGTCGGCCGGAAAAACAGGCGTCTATTCCTTGGCCGGCGGCACGTTTACCCTGACCCAGTCAGGTCCGGATGCCCAAGGATACTACACCGTCACGAGCCTGGGCAGCTACGCCGATAACGCCAATTGCCAACTGACGACCAAACGCAAATCCCCAAAACCCATCACCTTTGACGACGACATCAAGGATTTCGTTCGGCCGGTCGTCGGCAAGACCGCCAATTCCAAATACGCCGTTCTGGTCTTTGACAAAGATCTGCCCAACGCGCAAAGCGGCTGGTCCGAATCGGACTGGGCCACGCTGTGGGCCGCCAACGCCAATCGCTATGCCGGCGGCTGGGTCCGTTTGGGCGGCGACGCCAACAACACCAACGGCGCCATCTGGTACGGCGGCGATTACGGCGCTTGCCCGGCCACGCCTTGCCCCGGCGGCGCCTGCAAAAACGGCGCGTGCACCCTGGGCAAGGGGTTGCGCGCTTTTTTCCGCTTCACTTTTTCCTGTTACGACGCCTCCGTCGATTCCACTTCCTGCGCCGACGGCTACACCTTTGCCGTCATCTCCGCCGACAATAATTCAGGCTCCGCTGCCGGCGGCCCGGCCACGGGGTCCATGGGCGAACTCCTCGGCTACGCCGGCCCCGGCCCATCCGGCAACGGCATCACCCCGCCGAAACTGGCCGTCGAGGTGGACACCTACCCCAACAAGGGGACCGGCCAGGAGACGGACGTCAACACGCGGCATGACGCCGGCAACGCCAATCATGTCGCCGTGGTCTACTGGGGCGACGATTCCGGGCGAAGCGCCAGCTATGACGACAATGCCCACGGCGTTGGCGCAAGCCCGGCGAATCCGGCGACGACCTCGACCGGCTACCGCGCCAAGGCCAAAACCGCTTCCGGTCCCAACTGGCTGGAGGACGGCGAAGCCCACGCCCTGCGGTTGGAGCTGCACCGTGCCGGCGCGGGCAGCCAGAACGGCAGCTATCGCGTCAAGGTGTGGATCGACCCGGTCGCTTCCGGGCTGGACGACGTCACCGCCGACTATGCGGCTGAATCGCCGCTTATCGACCATACGACAACTCTTGCCGGCCGGTACAACACCGGCCTGGACGTTATTCGTTTCGGCTGGACCGAAGGCACCGGCGGCGCGGTCCAGACCGTGGCCGTCTACGATTTCTCCCTGGACTTCCGGCGCTGACGCGGGTTGCCAAATGCCGCCCGAGTGCGCACAATCGACCCATGCCAGTCTTTTTCGCCGCGCTGCTGCTTTGCTGTCTGGTCGGCCAGGCTCTGGCCGGCGACGCCATCTATCAGTACCGCGACGCCAAGGGCGCGATCCATTTGAGCAACCGCAAGCTCGACGACAAGTTCCAGCCCTTTGACTACATGCGCCTGCCGGCCGGCACGGACCAGTCCAAGGTCTATCCCTTCATCCGCTACTATTGCCGTCGCCACGGCCTGGACCCTGAGCTGGTGCGGGCCATGGTGGAGGTGGAGTCGGGCTTTGTCGTGCGCGCGGTGTCGCCCAAGGGCGCGGCCGGACTCATGCAGATCATGCCCGGCACCGGCCGCGACCTGGGGCTGGCCGACGCCTTTGACGGCGCCAACAACCTGGAGGCCGGCATCCGCTACATGCGCGCCCTGATGGACGCCTACGGCGACGTGCGCCTGGCCCTGGCCGCCTACAATGCCGGCCCCGGCCGCGTCAAAAAGGGCGGAACCGTGCCGGACATTCCCGAGACCCAGGCCTATGTGGAAAAGGTCCTGGCCCGGCGCGGGGCGCGATAACTCCGGGCCGGCGCGGCTCGGGAAGCTCGCAAGCCCGGCCTGTTCCCTGGCCGGCCAGCCTCCATGGACTCGCGGCGGCGGGCCTGCGCCCTTGACCAGCGTCCCGATCTCGGCCACCAAGGAAGCATCCGGCAGCGGAGGGGTCCGCGCCGCCGGCAACGCCGCTTCGGCGGCAAACTTCAGGAGGCTGTAATGGTTGTGAATTGGCAGGAATCCCTGGGCGAGGCCGTCAAGGCGCTTGGCGCGCTGGCCAAGGGCAATCCCGGCATCATGGACGGATACAAGGACCTGGACGGCGCGGGCAGCGCCCATGGCGCCCTGGACCTTAAGACGCGCGAACTGATCAGCCTGGCCGTGGCCGCCACGACCCGCTGCGACACCTGCATCGCCGTCCACGCCAAGGCCGCCGCCGAAGCCGGCGCGTCCCGCGAGGAACTCCTCGAAGCCCTGGCCGTGGCCATCACCCTCAACACCGGCGCGGCTTTCGTCTATTCGTCGCGCATCCTCGACGCCTACGACACGTTCTCGAAAAAATAGTCCCAACCCCGGCGGCGGCGTGCCACGGCGGGCCGCCGCCATGGACAAACGGACCGGAACATGGTCTTGTCTCGGCCTTCACCTTCGGAGGCGAAAATGAAGGCCCACTCGGCGTTTGCCGCCCTGATCCTCATCTTTTCCCTGGCCCTGTCGCTGGGCGGTTGCGCCGGCTTTGACCAGGGCAAGACCGCAGAGACGGCCAAGGCTTCGGCGGCCATGCCCCTGACCGCCGACAACGTGTCCATGGTGCGCGCCGCCGTGGCCGGAGCCAAAGCCAAAGCTCCCCGGGCCGAAACCCGCGACGACTACGTCCGGCTGGCTCGGGCCGTTTACGTCGCGCCCTGGGCCGCCGGCCACAACGCCGCCGCCACCACCGAGGTCGCCCTGGCCCAGGCCAAGGCCGGCAACCAGGCCGCCCGCGACTACCTCACCATCATGGTCTACGACATTCAGCTCCAAACGGCCATGGAAGGCACGAGCCTTTCCACCGAGGACTGGCGCGCCGTTTATGTCGGCTCGGGCATCATGACCGAAGCCGCCTACGCCGCCTACGTCGACATGGCCCGGGGCGGCAAGGTGCTGCCCTAGGGGCGCGCCCCGGAACCAGACGCGAGCAGCATTTCCAGAAAATTTCTAATTTGCGCGTGTCGTCCGCGAAAGGCCAAGGCCCTTTTCAAGGAAACGACACGAGCCGCAACCGGACGTTTGCCTCATGGACATCGCGCTTTCTTCCTTGCCGCGCGCCGCGCGCACCGTGGCCCTGGACGCCGCGAAGATCTGTCTGGACCTGTTCAAGGTCATGGTCCCGATCCTTATAGGCGTCAAGATTCTCAAGGAACTGGGCTGGATCACCTATCTGGCCAAGCCGTTGGCCCCGCTGATGAGCCTGGTCGGATTGCCGCCGGAGTGCGGGCTGACCTGGGCCACGGCCATCGCCAACAACCTGTACGCCGCCCTGGCCGTCCACGCCGCCCTGGTCCCGGACATGTCGCCGCTCTCCGTCGCCCAGGCCACGGTCATCGCCACCATGATGCTCATCGCCCACAACATCTTCGTCGAGGGGGCCATCGCCAAACGTTGCGGCGTGGGCTTCTGGGGACAGGCCGCGCTGCGCCTTGGCTGCGCCATGGCCTGCGGCATGGCGCTCAACGCCGTTTTCACCGGCTTCGGGCTTTTTACCGCCCCCGCGCCGTTGCTCTTCACTCCGTCCGCCGACGACGGGAGCCTCGTCACCTGGGCCATCGGCGAAATCAAGAATCTCGGCATGATCTACGTGGTCATCGCCTGTCTGGTCGGGCTCATGCGGGCTCTCGACGCCCTGGGCGTGACGCGCCTTTTCGAAGTGGCGCTCATGCCCTTTTTGAAGCTCATGGGCATTGGCGGCGGCGCGGCCACCATCACGGTCATCGGTCTGGTCATGGGCCTGGCTTACGGCGGCGGGCTCATCATGCACGACGTCCACAAGGGCAAGGTGGAACGGCGCGACGTGTTCCCGGCCATCAGCCTCATGAGCCTGTCCCACGCCCTGATTGAGGATACGCTTTTGATGTACCTCATCGGAGCCACCATGTGGGGCACGTTTGTCGGACGCCTGCTCTTCTCGCTGCTGGTGGTGGCGGCGTTGTCGCGACTGGCGGCGGGGCTGTCTCGGCCCCGGCTGGCCTAAAGGCGCTTTGGTCATGGCAAAATTCTCGGTGAAGCGTTTTGTCGTCTGGCTGGCCCTGGCCATGGGGCTGGGAGCGGCGGCTTTGGCCCTTGGCGGGGCGGTGGCCGCCTCCACCGTGGACCCGGCTTTCGAGTCCCTCGTTTCCCGCCTGACCGCCGACGGCCTGCCCGAGGCCAAAATCCGCCGGCTGTTTTCCCGGGCCGAGATGGCTTTTTCCCCCAAAGCCATGTCCGATAAGCTGACAGCCCTGTACATGCGCAAGTATGGCCTGCGGCTCGTGGCCGACATCCAGACGCGCCTGATCGCCCTGGGCTGGCATCCCGGGCCGGCCGACGGCAAGCTCGACCGCATGACCCGCTGGTCCATCAAAACCTATCAGGCGGCCGAGGGCCTGCCCCAGCTCGGCACGGCCACGGAAACGCTCTTGGCCGAACTTTCCGCTTCGCCCAAACACGCTCCGGCCGATTTGACGTTTCCGCAATTTCCCAAGGCCGAGGTCCACGACGTGGTGCTCACGCCCGAGCGGCTGGGCGAGGCCCGGGAGTTTTACGAACGCAACCGCGCCGCCCTGGCCCGGGCGCGGGAGCGTTTCGGCGTGCCCGAGGAGTACATGGTGGCGCTTTTGGCTGTGGAGACCCGGGTGGGGCGCTACCTTGGCGACGAGGTGGCGGTGGTCAATCTGGCCAGTCTGGTGGCTGGCGAGGACGTCTCGCGCCTGCCCGGGGCCTTTGCCTACGAAAAGCCCGCCCCGGACCGGATGGTCTGGATCAAGGCCAAGGCCACGGAGAAGGGCGAATGGGCCTACGGCGAGCTGCGGGCGCTTTTGCGCTACGCCGACGCCCAGGGCATCGACGCGCTGTCCATCCCCGGGTCCATTTACGGGGCCATCGGCATTTGCCAGTTCATGCCGTCCAATGCGCTGAAATACGCCGTGGACGGCAACGGCGACGGCAAGGCTGATCTTTTTGATCCCGACGACGCCGTGGCCAGTCTCGGCAACATCCTGCGGGCCATGGGCTGGCGGGAACCCATGTCCGAGGAAGCCATGCGCAAGGTGTTTTACGGCTACAACCACGACCAGACTTACGTGAACACGATCATGGACGCGGCAAGACGTTTGCGTGACGCGTCCGGCTCTGGTACGACCAAACCATAAAGCGGCCCCGCCTCGCGCCGCCGGCTTGGGGCCGGCGGATTGCGCGTCCGTCGGGCCGATTGATCCGGGGGTGCCCATGCGCGCCAAAGCATTGCGCTGCGCCATTTTCGCGGCTTTTGGCCTGTTGTGTCTCGCCGCCTTGCCGGCCCGGGCCGCGACCATTTTAGTTTATCACAGTTTCGGCGTGCGCTCCTCCATGTCCATCTCGCTGCCGGCGTTCGAGGCCCAGCTCGATTTTCTGGAAAAAAACGGCAACAAGGTCATCGGCATTGATGAACTGGTCACCACCATCGCGGCCGGGAAGAATCCCCCGGACGGGGCGGTGGTCATCGCCATCGACGACGGCTGGGCCACGGTCATGGCCGCCTTCGAGGTCTTAAAGCGCCGTAATCTGCCTTTTGCCGTATTTTTGCCCATGGCCTACACGGCCAATCAGTACTGCAAGGTCACGCTGTCCCAGGCGGACATCGACAAACTCAAGGCCTATCCCAAGGTCGTTTTCGCCGACCATTCCTTCAGCCATTCGCCCAAGCTGGCCAAGAACGAGGAATTCGCCCGCGACGACGTGCGCAAGAGCCATGAACGCTTCCGCCAGGTCCTGGGCTTTGACACCAAGTATTTCGCCTATCCCTATGGCGCGACCAGCGAGGCTTACACCCGGGTGCTGCGCGAGGCCGGGTACGAGTATCTGTTCGTCACCGGCGACAGTCCGGTTTCGGCCACCACCAAGGTTACGTCGATTCCGCGCATCGCCGCCAACAAGCTTTCCCTCAACGTGCTGGCTTCGGTGCTGCGCAACCACGCGGCCCTCATGGCCAAGGCCAAGCCAGCCGCCCCAGCCGTCGCTCCGGAACGCGACCCCACCCTGGCCAGCGCCGCCGCCCCGGCCGACCCCAGTCCACGCGTCGTGGAGTAGGCTGGTTCCGCGGACGCGCAACACCCCAGAGAACCATACTTTTTACTTCCTTCGTCAAGAAAGCGAACCGGACGGCCGCATTCCACGTTTTGTGGCGCGGCCGTCCGGCGTTTTTGGGGCGGGACAATTTTTTTTGAAACTTTTCGTTTGGCGGCGTCATGAGGCAGTCGCAGCGCAAGGCTGCCGAGGCCCTCTGGAGCGCCGCTTCCGGCCTGGCGGCCAGGCGGCTTCGCCCCGCTTGCGCCCTTTGCCGCCCGCCAAAGCGGCCACGCCAGCTTCCTGTACGGTCCGGGAGGTGATTCCCGTCACGCCCCTCCAAAGCCTCTTTGGCCTCCTGGCCGACAGAGAGGCAAGCCTCATCGAACCCCCTTTCCTCTTTTCCCATTCGGGGGGTCTGGGGGCCTCAGGCCCCCAGCCGCCGGAGGCCTCTTTCGTATCCCTCCGTTCTCTTTCCCATTCATCCATCAGCCGCGACGCGTTGGGCCAGGGTTTGGTAGTCCTTGGCTCCGGGCGAGCGCGGGGCGAACTCGAAGATGGTGCGGCCTTCGGCCGGCGCTTCGGACAGTTTGGCGTTGTAGCGCACGGCCGGGCATATCCGATCAGGATAGAGCGCGGCCAGTTCCTCGGCCAGGGCGGCCGGGCCGCGCACGCGCTTGTCGAGGAAGGTCGGCACGACGTAGCGCAGGGCCAGCTCGGGCCGGTAGCGCGATACGGCGGCGAAGCTGCGCAAGAATTCCGAAAATCCTTGCAGCGACATGGCTTCCAGGGCCACGGGCACGAGCAGCTCGCGCACGTAGAAGAGCACGTTGACGGTGAGCGCGTCCCAGCCCGGGGCGCTGTCCACCACGATGACGTCGAAGCGGTCGTCAAGGCCGGACAGGGCGTCGTCCAGGGTGCGTTCGCCGCCGAAATCCTTGCGGCTGATAAGCCGCTTGAGGCCGGCCAGCCCCTTGCCGCCGGCCAGCAGCCAGAGGTTGTCGCGCACCGGGGTCAGGGCGTCCTCGGCGCTTATGGAGCCGTCCACGTATTCGGCCAGGCCCTTGCCGGGCGTGACGCCCAGGGCGTAGGCGCACTGGCCCTGGGTGTCGGCGTCGATAATAAGCGTGCGTTTGCCAAGGGTCGCCAGTCCGGCGGCCAGGTTGACGGCGGTGGTGGTCTTGCCCACGCCCCCTTTGCTCAGCATGACGCCGATGCGCCGGGCGCGGCCGGTTCCCGGCTCGGGCAGGGTCGAGGGCACGGGCTCGGCGGCCAGCTGGCTTTTGATGGCCGAGAGCGCGGCGGCTGCAGCTTGCTCGGCGGCGGCGTCGGGTTCGGCCAGGATGGGCGCGGCAGTCTCGTCCTCGGGGTCAGGCAGGGTCGGAGCGACGGCGGGAACGGCGGCCAGGACGGCGGCTCGGGCGGACTGGGCCGTCTGGAGCGGCCGGTGGTCCGGCCGGTCGGTTTCCGGTTGGGCCAGGGCCGCCGCAGGCGCGGCCTGGGCGGCTTGGGGCGCGGGGGCCGGCCGGGGCACGGCGGCAAGCCGGCGTTCCACTACGCCGGGGCGCTCGAACAGGCCATGGGGGCGTTCGATGCGCAGCACCGATGGCCCGGCGTCGGCCATGGCCAAGGCCGGTTCCCTGCGGCGCACGGCGAAGCGGCGGTGGCAGTTGGAACAGGTCGTGCCGGAGCTTGCCTCGGCTTCGGCGATTTCCTGTCTGGCGCGGCAAAACGGGCAGATGGCGAGCATGGCGGCCTCCATGAGTTACGTCCTGGGGAGCAGCCGGCCGGCCAGGGACGAGGCGGCGGCGTGGGCTTCGAAATCGGCCAGGGCCAGAGCCAGGGCGGCCTCGACCACGGCGGACTTGGCGATGCGGCGGCGTGGGCCCGGGTCTTGGCCGGCCAGGGTCGAGAGCGCCTTGGCGGCGGCGTCCAGGCGGTCGGCGAGTTCCGGGGCCAGATAGTGGGTGGCCTTGCGCTTGCGGGGGCGGGGCGTGGCCGGCTTTGGTTGGGCCGGGACGGCGGCCAGGGGCGAGGGCGGCGGGGCGGCCGGCCTGCGCGGCAGGGGGGCGGCGGCGCGGCGGATGAGCCGGGCCAGATCCTGTTCGCCGGGGTAGGGCGTGTCGTCGTCGGCCCGAAGCAGGGCGTCCAGAATATCCACGGCGGCTGGGGTTGCGGCTGACATGGGCGGCTCCTCATTTTAGCGCCGGACGTCGGGCCGGCGTCTTGACGCCAAGCAAAAACTCTGCCACACCCGCACCCTCGCCAAGCCCGGGGATTCCCCCTCGGCTGCACTACCCGGCCTCCTATCCTCGGAGACCAGCGGAGACGTCTCATGCAACGCTGGCATGGCCCGGGCGGCATCGCCCATGTTTTGCGCATTGGTTTGCCCCTGCTCGCCGGCATGGGCTCGATCACGGCCATGCACCTGACCGACCGCATCTTCCTCGGCTGGTATTCCCAGGACGCTCTGGCCGCCTCGCTGCCGGCCGGGGCCACCTTTTTTCTGCTCACCTCCTTTTTCCTGGGCACGGCCGGTTACGCCGGGGTGCTGGTGGCCCAGCATGTCGGGGCCGGCCAGACGGGCAAGGTCGGCCGGGTGGTCTGGCAGGGCGTGTGGTTTGCCTTGGCGTCGTTTGCGCCGCTGATCCTGCTGGCCCTGGCCGCCGGGCCGATTTTCGCCGTCATGGGCCATCCGGCCGAGGTGCGGGCGCTGGAGGAAACCTACTACCGCGTGCTCATGTGCGGGGCCGGGTTCATGGTGCTCGAAGCCGCCCTGGCCGCCTTTTTCAGCGGCCGGGGGCTGACCCGGGTGGTCATGTGCGTCAACATCGGCGGAGCCATCCTCAACATTCCGCTCAACTACCTGCTCATTTTCGGCAACTGGGGCCTGCCGGCCCTGGGCGTGGCCGGCTCGGCCCTGGCCACGGTCACGGCCTGGGCGGTTATGGCCGGCGCCTACGGCCTGCTGGTTTTTACCCGTCGCAACGACCGCCTGTACGGCGTGTTTGCGGGCTGGGCCTTTGACCGGCCGCTTTTTTCCCGTCTGGTGCGCCTGGGGATGCCGGGCGGGGCGCAGGTGTTTCTGGACGTGTTCGCGGCCACGGTGTTCATTGCCCTGGCCGGGCGCATCGGCAAGGCGGAGCTGACGGCCACAAGCATCGTGCTGTCGGCCAACACCCCGGCCTTTTTGCCGCTCATTGGCCTGTCCCAGGGCCTGGCCGTCATCGTGGGCCAATCCATGGGCGCAGGCCGGCCGGCCGAGGCCGTGCGGGCGGCCGGCAGCGCCGTGCGGGTGATGGCCGTGTACATGGCCGTCATGGCTGCCGTGTTTCTGGGCTTCCCGGACCAGCTGGCCCTGATTTTCCGGCCAAACGCCGCCGACGCCTCGTTTGGCGCGGCGCTCGCCTATTGCCGGCCGCTTTTCGCCTGGGTGGTGGTGCTCGGGTTTTGCGACGTGGTCATCCACGCCGCTTTTGGCGTGCTGCGCGGGGCCGGCGACACCCGCTATCTCATGATGGCCGCCGCCTTGACGTCGGCCTTTGCCCTGGTGGCTCCGGCCTGGCTGGCGGTGACGGCCTTTTCCGTCGGCGTGGTGGGCCTTTGGGGCGTGTTCGCCTTTTACGCGGCGGTCATGGCCGTGGTCTTGTGGTTGCGCTGTCGGGGCGGGGCGTGGCAAACCTTGCGGCTGGTCCGCCCGGCCGGGGACGGCCAATAAGAGCGCGTCCCGTCCGCAGGCCCGGTCGGTACGTCAAGGAACAACCCGATCCAGCCGTCGAGAGCAAATCCTGACTGTCGTTGTGTTGTCAGCCAAGCCTCAGGATCAAGGAGCCCGCCATGCGCGACACCGCCGTTAAACGGATGTTCGAGGACATCGCCTTTTCCTACGATTTTCAAAACAGCGCCCTGTCGCTGGGCATCGACATCTGGTGGCGGCGCTGCTTCGTGTCCATGATCGAGCCGCGCCAGGGGACCGTCCTTGACGCGGCCACCGGCACCGGCGAGGTGGCCCTGGCCATCCGCCGCCGCCGGCCGGGGCTGACCGTCATCGGCCTGGACTTCTCCCCGGCCATGCTGGAGGTGGCCCGGGCCAAGGCGGCCAAGGCCAAGGTCACGGGCTACCACCTGGGCGTGGCCGACTGCCGCGACGTGCCCCTTGTCGACGCCTGCGTGGACGCCGTGACCATGGCTTTCGGCATCCGCAACATCGCCGAGCGGGTGGCGGTCATGCGGGAATTTTACCGGGTGCTGCGCCCGGGCGGGCAGCTGCACGTCATGGAGTTCGGCATGCCGCGTTTCGAGCTCGGCAAGGCGCTGTACCGCTTCTATTTCGACCGCATCCTGCCGCCGGTCGGCAACTTCCTGTCCCGCACCGACTACGCCTACAGCTACCTGGTCGACTCCGTGGACGCCTTCCCGTCCGATGTGAACTTCCTGGCCCAGATGGGCGAGGCCGGCTTTGCCGAAAGGCGGGTCACGGACCTGACCCAGGGCTTGGCCCGGGTGTTCAGCGGACGCAAACTCTAGCCGACAATAGAGATTTTCCTTGACAGCGCCCCCGGCTGTCTGGTGCAACATGGGACAGTGCCCGTAGCGGCAGCCGAGGGGAAGTCATGGAAGTCAATTGGCCCGAGCGTTTCTACTGTCGCAGTTTCGTCCGCAAGATCGCCCAATGGCGCGAGGTGAGCTTTTTTCGTGCCGCCCATCCGATCCCGCCCGGGGCCAAGGTCCTGGAGATCGGCTGCGGCGACGGCGGCGGGGCGGCCATCTTCGCTAGGCGCTTTGCGCCGTCCCTCTACCACGGCCTGGACGTGGACCCGGCCATGGTCAAGGTGGCGGCCGGGCGGCGCAAGGGGCCGGACTGGGACAAGCGGCTGTTTGTTCTGGGCGACGCCGAACGGTTGCCCTACGCCGACGGAGCCTTTGACGCGGTGGTCAATTTCGGCATCATCCACCACCTGCCCGACTGGCGGCGGGGGCTGGCCGAAGTGGCCCGGGTGCTGCGGCCGGGCGGAGCATTCTATTTCGAGGAAATCTATCCGCCGCTCTACGCCAATCCGCTTTTCCGGGTCATGCTGGCCCATCCCCGGGAAGACCGGTTCCACGGCCCGGAATTTCGTGCCGTCATGGCCCGGGAAGGCCTGACCCTGCTGCCGGGCTACCACGAGTCGTGCCTGTTCATTCTGGGCGTGGCCGTAAAGACTGGTCGGCCCTGAGGGCGGGGCGACCGGGCGCTGACGGACAGGAGCGATAGCTGGCGACGACGGTCGCCATGCGGGAAGTGTTTTAAAAATACTTCGTATTTTTAAAGAGATGGCCCTGGCCGGGCCTGGGAGCCGCCATGGATTTTCTCGCCGACGCGCTTATGCTCTCGCGGGTGCAGTTCGCCCTGACCACCGCTTTCCATATCCTGTTCCCGCCGCTCACCATCGGCCTGGCCGTCTTCCTCGTCGTGCTGGAAGGGCTGTGGCTGAGGACCGGCGATCTGGCCTATTACCGCCACTTCCGGTTCTGGTCCGGGCTTTTCGCCATCAACTTCGCCGTGGGCGTGGTCTCGGGCATTCCGCTGGAATTCCAGTTCGGGACCAACTGGGGGCCGTTTTCCGCCACGGTCGGCAATTTCTTCGGCCAGGTGCTGGGCTTCGAGGGCACCATGGCCTTCATGCTGGAGTCGGCCTTCCTCTACATCATGCTTTTTGGCTGGAAGCGCGTCGGCCCCAGGATGCACTTTTTCGCCACCATCATGGTCTGCTTCGCCGCTTCGCTGTCCGCCTTCTGGATTCTCGTGGCCAACTCCTGGATGCAGACCCCGTCCGGGGGCCATATCGAAAACGGCGTGTTCGTGGTCACCGATTATCTGGCCGCCATCTTCTCCCCGGACCTGCCGCTGGCCTTTTCCCACATGTACCTGGCCTGCCTGGAGCTGACGGCCTTTGTCGTGGGCGCGGTCTCGGGCGTCTACGTCCTCTTGGGCCGGGATACCGCCTTTTTCCTGCGCACCTTCAAGTTCGCGGCCCTGGCCGCCGTGGTGCTCGCGCCGCTGCAAGCCCTGGTCGGGGACTTAAACGGCCAGGAGATCGGCCGCATCCAGCCGGCCAAGGTGGCGGCCATCGAATCCCACTGGAACACCAACCAGCCCGGCGCCGGCGCGGCCTGGCACGTCATTGCCTGGCCCGATCCCGAGGCCGAGCGCAACGTGTTCGCCATTTCCATTCCCGATGTCCTTAGCCTGCTTATTACCCACGACCCCACCGGCAAGGTGCCCGGGCTCAAGGATTTCCCCAAGCAGGACCGGCCGCCCATCGTGCTGCCGTTTTATTCCTTCCGGCTGATGGTCGGCGTGGGCACGGCCATGGTCGCGGTCATGGCCTGGACGATCTTCCTGTGGCGTCGGGGCCGGCTCACCGTGGAGCGGGCCGGGGGAAACCGGCTGCTTTTCATGTCCTGGGCGCTGTTGGCTCCCGGGGCCTACGTGGCCGTCATCATGGGCTGGGTCACCCGGGAAGTCGGCCGCCAGCCCTGGCTGGCCTATGGGCTGATCCGCACCGAAAACGGTCATTCGGCCCTGTCGGCCGGCGAGGTGGGGCTGTCGTTGGCCGGCTTTTGTATCGCCTACACGCTGCTTTTCGGGCTTTTCCTCCATTTCATGGGCAAGCGGCTGCGCCGGGGACCGGACCTGGACGAACTGCCGCCCCCGGCCCACCGGCCCAGGCCGGCGGCCGGCTAGTGTCGCGTTCGACAGCATTTTTCTGGAAAGACCATGGCTTTTGGCGAACGCCAATTTCAACTGCGGCCCTTGCCGCCCATGCGACCGTAAACCGCGCCGTCCGCGCCGATGGAGGCACCCGTGACCCTCGCCGACGTCTGGTACTGGATACTGGCCTTGCTCCTGTGGCTCTACGTCTTCACCGACGGCTTCGACCTCGGGGTCGGCATCCTGTGTCTGGTGGAGAAAAATGAACCCCGCCGGGGGGTGATGATCGAGACCGTGGAAGGCGTGTGGCACGCCAACCAGACCTGGCTGGTCATGCTCGGCGGCGTGCTTTTTGGCGCGTTTCCCCTGGTCTACGGCACGGTGCTGGCCGCGCTCTATCTGCCGGCGGGCTTTCTGCTTTTTGCGCTCATGGCCCGGGGCATGGGCATCGAGTACCGCCCGGAAACCGACAATCCCCAGTTCTGGACCCAGGTCTTCGGCTGGGGCAGCGTGGCCGTCACCGTGGCCCACGGCCTGCTCCTGGGAGCCATCCTCCAGGGCATGCCCTTTGACGGCCTGCGCTACCTGGGCGGCCCCCTGGACTGGTTGGCCCCGTTCCCCATTTTGGTGGCCGTGACGCTGCTTTGCCTCTATCCCATGTTCGCCGCCGCCTGGCTGGTGCTCAAGACCGAGGG
>JAEZEM010000141.1 GCA_023417745.1 Pseudomonadota bacterium | reverse complement strand
GCGCGGGTGTTGGCCGCCCTGGCCGCGCCCGGTCCGGACGGGGCCGACGACCGGCCGCCGGTGGCCGTTCTTGTCGGCGCGGGCCTGGGCCACGGCATCGCGGCGGCGCTCACGGCCGGCTGTTCGGCCGTCTATGTCCTGGACCGGGAGGCCGCCATCCAGGCGGCCACCGGCGTGCGGGAACGGTTCGCCGCCGAGGCGAGGGTCGTTTTCCGGGACGACGCCGATCCCCTGGCTGCGGCCGGGGCCGCCGCCGACGCCGCCCGAACGGCCGGGTTCGCCCGGCTGTGCCTGATCGTCCACCCGGCCTACCCGCGCCTGGACCCGGACTGGCAGGCCGGCGTCACGGCCGGCTGCGCCCGCTACGAAGCCCTGCGCCGGGAGATCGGCTACCAAAAGCTCACCTCGCCCAAGCCGCGCGTGCTGCTCCTGTGGCGGCCCTATTTCCTGTACCGCGAAATCGAAACGGCGCTTGACCGCCTGGACATGCCCCACGAGCGCCTGGACATGGGCCGGGGAGAGCGCGGCGAGACCGCCGTGGTCGAGAGGCTTCTCGCCGCCGTGGCCCGGTTTCGACCGGACTTTGCCCTGACCGTCAACCATCTGGGGCTGGACCGGGAAGGCCGGCTGACCGCCCTTCTGGCCGAGATAGGGCTGCCCCTGGCCTCCTGGTTCGTGGACAGCCCGCGCCTGGTGCTCCACGATTTCGCCGGGCTGGCCAGCCCCGGGACCATGCTTTTTTCCTACGACGCCGACCTGGCCGCAGCCATGGCCGGCCAGGGCTACGCCCACACCGCCTGGCTGCCCCTGGCCACGGACCCGGCTCGGTTTACCGCGCGCGCCCCGGCGGCCGGCCATCCCTGGCGGGCGGCGGCGTCTTTTGTCGGAGCCTCCATGAACGGTCAAGCGGCCGAAGCCCTGGCCCGGCTGTCCCCGGCCCTGGCCCGGGGCGTTGGGGCGGCAGCCGACGCCTTTGTCGCCTCGCCCGAGCGCGACGCCGGCCGTTTCCTGACCGGCCATCCGGCCACGGCCGCCCATTTTACGGCCCTGGCAGGCAGTGAAAAACGTCTGGAAGCCGAACTGGCCCTGACCTGGGAGGCCACCAGGCGCTACCGCCAGGACTGCGTGTCGCGCCTGCTGCCGCTAAGGCCCCTTATTGCCGGGGACGACGGCTGGGAAACGGTTTATCCGGATTGCGGCACGGCCTGGAACCGCGTGGCTCCCCTGGACTATTACGACGAGCTGCCGCTTTTTTACCCCCAAAGCGACCTCAGCCTCAACGCCACCAGCCTGCAGATGAAGGGCGCGGTCAACCAACGGGTTTTCGACGTGCCGGCGGCCGGCGGCTTTGTCCTGACCGACGCCCGGGAGCAGTTGTCGGCGCTTTTCACGCCCGGCCGGGAAGCGGCCGTCTACGCCGAACCCGGCGAGATCGAAGCCCTGGCTCGGCATTACCTGGCCCATCCGGCCGAGCGTGAGCGCCTAAGCCGGGCAGCCCGGGAGCGCATCGCGGCCGAACACACCTACGAGCATCGCCTGGCCGAGCTGGCCTTGGCCATGAAAAAGGCCTTCGGCGGATAACCGAAGGCCTTCATTTCACGAAAAAAGCGCAGAACGATCAGGGCGCCGGGATGGTCAGGGCCTTGCCCACGGGCATTTTGGACGCGTCGGTGATGCCGTTGGCCTCGGCCAGCCGCTTTTCGCTCAGGCCATGGCGCTTGGCGATGGAATGCAGGGTGTCGCCGGCCTGGACGATGTAGGAACCCGGGCCGGCCGGCACGACCTTGGCCTTGCCGGAGGCCGGCGCGGCGGCCGAAGCGGGAGTTGCGGGGACGACGGCGGCCGGAGTCGCAACAGGCTTGGCCGAGGACCCGGCCAGCGGGCGGACGGGGGTCGTGTCGGTCAGTTCGCGGCCGGCCGGACCAGTCAGCGGGGCCGAAGCCGGCTCGGTCGGGGCAGACGACGGCACGGACACGCCCGGCGGCGACGGCGGCAAGGTGTCGGTAGGGCTGCGTAGCCGGCCGGCAAAACCGCCTGGAGCTTTGGAGCGGTCCAGCAGTTCGTTGTAAATCACGGCATAGCGGCCGTAGGCGTCCTGGTAGGCGACAAAGGCGGCGTCGGCCGGATCGTGGCTCTGGCCGGCCTTTTGCCAGGCGGCGTGGGCGGCCGTGACCTGCTGCCAGGCAAGCGTCGCGTCCTTGCGCACCAGATCGTCGGACACGTACTGCATATTGCGTTCAAGCCCGTCGTATTTGCTGCACCCGGCCGTCAGGCCGAAAGCCGCGCCCGCAAGGGCGACCAGCAGGAAAACAGTGGGTGTTCCTCGAAGCATCTCGGGTCCTCATGCCCTGGCGCGTCCGTTTCGGGGCCAGGCCTTTTCATGTCGGGAAGCGAGCGTTACATGCCCTGTAACGCGCCGTTCGTCAAACCGCCAACCCTTCGCCCAGAGCCCGACGCCATGAAGCACCGCCTCGCGCCCCATCCGCCGGCCGCCGGTCTGCGGCCCCATCTGCCGCTGTGGGCGTATGGCCTGGAAGGCGACTGGCTCCTGCGCCACCAAGCCGCGCGCCTGGCCGCCCTGGCCGTAGGCGCGCCCAAATTTTCGATCCTGTCGGCCAGGCTGGCCGCCTGGGCCTTCGAGCGCGCCCCCCTGGACCCGGCCCTGGCCGCCGCCGCCCGCGAGGCCGGCCGCCACCTGGACGACGCTCCGGCCCGCCGGGCGCTCACCCGGGAACTGGCTCGGCGGCTGGTCCGTCCGGCCAACGCCGGGGTCTTGACCCCCCTGGCCCAGGCCCCGGACCCCGGCCCGGCCCTGGCCTTTCTCGCCGCCGCCATGGACGACTCCCGCCATGGCCTCTACTGGCGCGGCAAGACCTTTGCCCTGGCCTTGGCGCGCGGGCTGCCGGAACTGGCCCGGCAGGCCGTCGCCCCGCTTCTGGCCGACCCTGCGCTGTCGCCCCTGGGCGCGCGTCTGGCCCTGGAAGCCGCCCTGGCCTGGGACGGCCCGACCGCCTGGCAGGAGACCCTTTCCCGCCTGGACCGGGCCTGTTTCCCGCGCTACGCCGCCCTGGCCCAGGCGCATCTGCTGGCCGAGGCCGACCAGCCCAACGCGGCGGCCGACGTCCTGGCGACGCTGTGGCGCGAGGAAAACTGGCATCCCGATCTGACGGCCCGGCTGGCGGCGCTCCTGGCCCCGCCGCCGACCGCCGATTTGAGCGCCCTGCCCGGAGCGCTCCACGTTTTCGTCTACACCTGGAACCGGGCCGCCCTGCTGGGGCCGACCCTGGAGCGGCTGGCGGGCAGCCGGCTGGGGCCGGCCCGGGTCACGACGCTGGACAACGGCGGGACCGACGACACAGCGGCCGTGTGCCGGGCCATGGCCGAACGCTTCGCCCCGGGGCGGTTTGCCTGCTTGACCCTTCCCGTCAACATCGGCGCGCCGGCCGCCCGCAACTGGCTGGCTCGCACGGCGGGACTTGGGCCGCACGATCTGGCCGCCTATCTCGACGACGACGCCCTGGTCGCCCCGGACTGGCTGGAGCAACTCGCCGGGGCCTTGGCCGCCGATCCCGAGGCCGACGTGGCCGGGGCGCGAGTGGTGGCCGACGCCCCGGACGCGGCCCGGGTCGCCCAGGCCGCCGACGTGCGGCTTTTGCCCCCGGACGAGGCCCATGCCGTGCGGCCGCTGGTCAATGTCGGCCCCGGGCCGGACCTCGGCCTCTTGGCGGTCGTTCGCCCCTGCGCCTCGGTTTCCGGCTGCTGCCACTTGCTGCGTTCTCGCGCCCTGGCCGGGCCGGCCCCCCCCTTCGACATCCGTTTTTCGCCCAGCCAGTTCGACGATCTGGCCCGGGACCTGAGCGGCTTCACGGCCGGCCGCCGGGCCGTCTACGTCGGGACCACCGCCGTGGCCCACCGTCAGCACGCCGGGCCGGCCCAGGCCAAAAGCGCCGCTGCCGTGGGCCAGCTTCTCGGCGCGCGGACCAAGCTCGACGGGCTTTTCTCCCGTGAGGCCATGGAACAAGCCGCCGGGCGCGACCTGGATCTGGCCTGGCGCTCGCTCCTGACGGCGACCGAAACCGTTCGCAAAAAACTGGACTGTTAATCGAGCAGATATTGCCGGGGATTGACCGGCGTGCCGCCGGCCCGGACTTCGTAGTGCAGGTGGGCGCCGGTGCTGCGGCCGGAGTTGCCGGATTGGGCGATGATCTGGCCGCGCTTGACCTCCTGGCCGACCTTGACATCAAACTTTTTGAGGTGGGCGTAAGCCGTCTCCAGGCCATAGTCGTGGGCGATGACCACCATGAAGCCGTAGCCGCTCACGGTTCCGGCCTCGACCACGCGTCCGGCCCCGGCGGCGTAGACCGGACTGCCCATGGGCACCTTGATGTCCACGCCGTTGTGGAAATCGCCGCCCCGGCCAAAAGGCGAACGCCGGGAGCCGAAACCGGAAGTGACATAGCCCCGGGCCGGCCACAGGGTGGGCTTGGCCAGGAACTCCAGCTTGCGGTCGACCAGGCTCCGGGCCAGCTCCTGCTGGGCCGCCTCCTCCCGGGCCATGCGCCCGCCCAGGGCGTCGAGGAAATCAAAAAGCCGTCGCCCCAGAGCCTCGCCCATGGCCGCGCCCGGCAGCCGGGGAACCTGGGCCTCGCCCATGGTCCCGGGATCGGCCGCCGGCCGGTCGAGCATGATGCCGAGCTTGGCGTTAAACGAGGCAATGCGCCCGGCCTCCTCCCCCAAAAGGCGCAGGCGCTCGCGAAGACGCATGGCCGCCGCCTTCTGGGTCACCAGCCGGCCCAGGGCGGCCTGACGCCGGGCAGCCAGGGTCTCGTAGCCGGCCTCGAACCGCCACAGCCAGGCCCCGGCCGAGGCCAGGGCCAAAAGGACCAGGGCCGGCGCGAGAAACATCCAGCGCCGATAGATGAACAGCCGACGAATGCCGCCCGGGCCGTGGAGGAATATTTCGAGTTCGCGTTCGAGCATGGCGGCAGGGACGGGAAAAGAAAAAGGCGAAGATGCCTCCGGCGGCCGGGGGCTAAGCCCCCCGGACCCCCTGCAAGGGGATTCGGGGGAAAGACGAATAGGGGGTGCGGCTAGCCAAAGAGCCAGGCGAACAGGTCGCTCCAGTCAAAGGAACCGGAATAGGCCTGACCATTGACCGTGGCCGACCCGGACACGCTGGTGGTGGGCTTGCTTAAGGAAAAGCTCCAATCCAGCAGGGTGGGGGCCAGGGACAAGTTGCCGGTGCTGCTGACAGTCACGGCATTGGGGTCCAGGGAACCCGAGGTCGCGCCATAGGGGGTGGAAAAGCTCCACGAAGCGGCCATGACCGGGGCCGGAAGCAGAAACACGGCCAGGATGACGGCACAAAGACGCATGACGACTCCTCCTTGCCGCCGGGCTTTGCCGCGCCCGGGGCCACGCCGGCATGGGCCGGCTCTTAACTTGGCTATAAGATGCCTCAAGCCGCTGTCAACCAAGGGCGGCCCGGATCAAGACGGATTTGATTTACAGGCTGCCGCGTCTTGTCTATCGTCAAATGCTCGCCGCCAACCTCTTGCCTACGCCGGGAGCCGCCATGGCCCAGTCCGATATTTTGCTCGAAGCCGGAACCAACGAACTCGAAATCATCGAATTTTTCATCGACGAAGGCCCCGAGCGCGGCATCACCAACTACGGCGTCAACGTGGCCAAGGTGCTCGAAGTCATTGAATCGCCGGGACTGGAACCCCTGCCCGGCGCGCCGCATCCCTGCTTCATGGGGGCTATTCCGCTGCGCGACATCGTGCTGCCGGTGCTGGATTTGGCCGTGTGGCTGGGCCTGCCCCGGGCGCGCCGGCCCCACGAGATCATCCTGGTCACCCGGTTCAACAGCCGCACCACCGGCTTTCTGGCCACCGGCGTCACCAACATCCACCGCTTCCACTGGCGCGACGTGGAGCCGCCCCATCAGGCCATTTCCTCCCTGTCCGCCAACGCCGTCACCGGGCTGGTGCGCCACGAAGGCCGCTTCATCCTGCTCTTGGACCTCGAAAAAATCATCTACGAGCTCGACGCCGGCCTGCCCCAGGACGAAGACGCCCCGCCGCCCTCCACGGAGCGCTTGCTGGCCCTGGTGGCCGAGGACTCCGGCATCATGCGCCACATGATCCGGGCGCGCCTGGAAGCCGCCAATTTCGAGGCCGTGCTGGCCGGCGACGGCCAGCAGGCCCTGGACCTGCTCCTGGCCCCGGACGGCCTGCGCCCGGACGTCGTCATTTCGGACATCGAAATGCCGCGCCTGGACGGCTACACGCTCACCCGACGCATCCGCGAGACCCCGGCCCTGGCCCGGCTGCCGGTCATTCTCTTTTCTTCGCTCATTACCGACGAGCTGCGCCACAAGGGACAGTCGGTCGGGGCCGACGAACAGATCTCCAAACCCCAGTTCGGCGATCTGGCCCGGCTGGCCATGGATTTGATCGAAAAGCGCCGCACCCTGGCCGACTAGATTGCCTTCGCCGACAAACCGGGGCACATTGCCCCAAATCCCCGAGCCAAGGCGGACCGTCGCATGAAGCTGCGCCCCGACATTCCAGACGCCCTGTACAAACGGTCGCTTTTCTCCTGGGTCTGGACCAGCAACTTAAAGCTCCAGGGCATCCTGCTCATCATCATCGTGGTCACCGTGGCCGTGCGGGTGCTGCCGCTGGAGATGCAAAAAAAGATCATCAACCAGGCCATTTCGCTCAAGCGCGTGGATCTGCTGCTCATGTACTGCGGCTACTATCTCGCCTG
>JAEZEM010000134.1 GCA_023417745.1 Pseudomonadota bacterium | reverse complement strand
GCGTCCGGGCCGGTCCCCCTTTTCAGGGCGACCACTTTCGCCTATCCTCAAGCACTTGTCACTTTTTCCCCGAGGTTGCCTTCATGCGCATGCGCATTCCCCACGCCCCCCAGCCCGATGTGCCCGACATGCCGCCGGCGGCGGAATCCCAGGCCCTGGCCGAACCGTTCGTCGCCCTGGTCCAGGCGCGCCGTGAAATCGCCGCCGGACTGCCCCAGGGGCTTTTTGAGGTGGCCTACGATCCCGAGCGCTTTGCCGCCGGGGAAACGCTTTTGGCCGATGTCGATCCGGCCGTGCTCGTGCCGGGCTTTTTGGCCGCCGCCGAAAAGCTGCTGCCGGCCATGGGCAATATCTTTCCGCCCCTGTCCCGGGAAACCGGGACGCTTGGCCAGTTGCTGGCCCAGGGGCCGCGCCTGGCCGGAGCGCTGGTGGCCGCCTTTTTCGCCGATGCGGCCGAGGATTTCCTGACGCTTGGCACGGAACTGGGCCTGCGTCCCGAGACGCTGCTGTTTTTGACCCAGGAAATCGTCGCCACGGTGCTGCGGGCCGAGGCGGCGCGCATCGCCGCCCTGGCCGACGACGCGCTGTGGCGCAAGAACCATTGCCCGGTGTGCGGCTCCGGCCCGGACCTGGGCCTGCTCAAGGAGCAGGCCGAACCCACGGAATTTCTCATCGCCAAGGCCGGCCGGCTGCTGCTGCACTGCTCGCTTTGCGGCCAGCTGTGGCGGTTTCCCCGCCTGGTCTGCCCAAGCTGCGGCGAAGGCGACCATGATAAGCTGGAGCTTTTCGTGCCCGAGGGCCGGCAGCGCGAGCGCATCCATGCCTGCCACACCTGCCGCCGCTATTTCGTGGTGACCAACCGGGTAGACAGCGACCTGGCCTTTGATCCCGACACCCTCGGACCGGCCCTGGCCTATCTCGACGCCGCCGCCCGGGAGCGGGGCTACGAGCCGATCTGCGTCACGCCCTGGAACCAGTTCGAAGCGTCGTAAACCCGCCGCCCCCGCCCAAAAGACGAACGCGCCCGCCGTCAGAAGACAGCGGGCGCGTTTTGCGTCGTACGCCGCGTGGGTTGTCGGCTGGGGCGCGGCTCTTTGCGGGGACGCCGGGGATTATACTGTCTCCTGGCCTGCGGCAAAGCCGCCAAGGCACGCCCCGCCGCCGTCCGGTCGCGTTATTCCAATTCCATTTCTCAAGCAAAAGCACATGGCAAACAACACATTGATTCAATTGTATATTTATAAAATATAACTGTCGTGATGTTTGTCAATGGGCGTTACACGCCTGAGGCCGTCCCGGTCGGAACCGGCGCGCCGTCCGGGGCGCAACCGGACTCGGACGCGGCCGGTTCGGCGAGAAACCGCCCGGCCCGGGTCGGCAGGGGCGGCTCGGGACGCCGCCCGTAGCGCAAATGCCAATAGGCCCAGGAGCGGGCGTCGAAAACGCCTGGCGGAGCGTTGTCCAACGCCTCGCGGTATTCCTGTGGCCCGACCAGCCCTTCCAGACGGCGCAAATCCTCGATGCCGCCATAGGTCATGACATGGGCCAGGAAATGCAGGGGATCGGCCAGGGCCTCGGCCGGCTCTTTGAACCAGACCACGCGCCGGGCCACCTCCAACAATTCCGGGGTTTGCGGCAACGGCTTCATAAACATAAGTCCTGGGCTTTCATGGCAACACAAAATATTTGCTCATTCAACACCCGTCACAAACCCCCTGGAGATTGCCATGGCATCATTCATGACTACAATTGGGTCAGCTCCTAAATTCCAAATCAGCGCAACACGACGAAGACTCTGAAGCAGCTTATACTTAACATCACTCAGCGCAGACTTTTCACATCCTTTTATAATCAGCAAAAAACGAAATGCAATTCCAGACAAATCTATATCACAAATCTTATCACCCCGAACAAAAACAGTATCGCCATGTCTTCCAACACGACCGGAAATCACAAGTTGCAGACTATTAGCTAGCTTCTCGCTGACTTCGCTTATATACGATCCAAAGCTCTCTTCATTAGTCTTTCGCGGAACACTCGACTTTGCCTCCACAATCCATACAACTGGTTTCCCGGAGTCTCCCTCTTTATGCAGGATCAACTCTGCAACCTTCACTCCGCCCCGACCTCTATTGAGCCGTCGATAGAACTCGCTTTTTTCAATATGAAAGCAACAGCCCTCGAAAAATGGTCCAAAGACCATCCCAGACTCGACTATCGGCTCCATAGCTAGCGCACCGCCAGATCGACTTCTTCTTCATACAGCCGTATCGATTCGTCAATAATGGAATTGTCCGGCATCCCATCCAGCAAATCATCCTGCTGCCAACCATCATCTGAATACATAACGACAGGCACAGATATTTGATTTTGTTGAGCAATCAAGAACAGTTTTTTCACTACAAAGTATGAATGACTTGCCAAAAAGAATTGTATCCCGCACTCCGACAACACTGAAATTATATCTATAAATTGAGAAATTGCCTCGGGATGCAACGCGGACTCTGGCTCATCGATAAATACAACAGAATTGTTGTCGATATATCTATTGCCAAGCAATGCATCTATAATCGATATCTTTTTTACACCTTCAGCGGTGACGCCTATGGAAAACTTTTGGCGCGACTTGTCTCTAAAGTACCAAGCTCCAGCGCCTTCATCGTACTCTATCTTACCGTCAATAACATTTTCGAGCTTATTTCTTGCGCTTGCAAACGCCGTATAGTTTCGGCCTCTGCTTCTTTGTATTTGCAATGCCTTTGCCAAGTCATAATATGAATCATCAAAGCCAAAAACTTTATCAATTTCTCTTGCTTTTATAATTATATTATGCAGCGACAGAACTTCTTTTGCTGGCAAAAAAATAGAGTTGCTCATTCTCGCGTCGAGATTACTGCCAATTCTATTGATCTGCTTTGCTGTATCTTTTCCAAATTCAAACCAAAAAAGCTTACCGTCAACGATAGCTTTGCATTTAAGCGAAGAGCTCTCTCCTTTACAAACCAAATCCCCAATCCTATCAGGCTGAAATGTCCAATACAGCTTCTCCGAAAGTATCTCCGAAAGCGATCGCTGTTCCTTGCCTCTGCTATGTCCCTCAAGCGTTTTCAAAACAATATACATAGCCTTCAATAAAAAAGTCTTCCCGCTTCCATTTTTCCCAAGAATCAAATTAATGCGAGACAACTTTGACCACTCAAGTGCCTTAAGTGGCCCAAAATTTGTCAATTCGACCTTACTTAGCATAAAATCCTCTCGCAATACTCTGATTTATCGCAATATTTGCTGCCGGGACCTATCCTTGAACTTATGCCGCCCCCCGCCGGGCCAGCAGGAACATGCCGTAGGTGGCCAGCAGGTTCGGCAAAAAGGTCACCACCGCGCCCTTTTCGTGGTGATGCGGCGTGCTCACCGCCGTCTCGCGTTCGATGGCAAAGCCTTCCTTGCGGCAAAAACGCCGAAAATCCCGGATGGTGATGACGCGAATGTTGGGCGTGTCGTACCACTCGTAGGGCAGCTCCCGGGACACCGGGGCGCGGCCGCGAAAGAGCAGCTGTCCCCTTATGCGGTAATAGGCGAAATTGGGGAAGCTCACGATGCCGCGCTTGCCCACCCGCAGCATCTCCCGGATAAGCCGGGCCGGATCGTAGACCTGCTGCAAGGTCTGGGACAGGATCACGTAGTCGAAATGGCCGTCGGGATAGTCGGCTACTTCCTCGTTGATGTCCCCGTGCAGGACGGAAAGCCCCTTCTCGATGCCCTGGCTGACCTTGCCCTCTTCCCGCTCGATGCCCGTGCCGCGCACGCCCTTGTCCACCGACAGGATATGAAGCAGATCCCCCGAGCCGCAGCCAAGGTCCAGGACTTTGGAGCCGGGTTCGATCCAGGAGGCGATGATGGACAGGTCATAGCGCACGGGCGTCCTCCTTGGCGGCGTCGGCCAGGGCCCGGTCCAGGAAGCGGGCGATCATGCCCGAAAGGCGGGCGTTTGGCAGCAAAAAGGCGTCATGCCCCCACTTGGCCTCCAGCTCCACGAAGCTCACGTCCAGGCCGTTTTTCTTCATGGCCTGGACCATAGCCCGGGACTGGTAGGTGGGATAGAGCCAGTCCGAGGAAAACGAGGCCACCAGATAGCGGCATTGGGCCTTGGCAAAGGCGGCCACGGCCGAGCCGCAGCCGTGGCTGGCCTCCAGATTGAAATAATCCGCCGCCTTGGTGATGTAGAGAAAGGAATTGGCGTCGAAGCGGTCCACGAACTTCTGGCCCTGGTAGCGCAGGTAGGATTCCACCTGGAAATCCGGCTCCTCCAGGACAAAGGAGTTCTCGCAGCGGTCCTGGAGCCGGCGGTCGAACTTCTGGCGCATGGCCTCGTCGGACAGATAGGTGATGTGCCCGATCATGCGGCCCACGGCCAGGCCGTGGGCCGGCGGCACGCCGTCGTAGTAGTTGCCGCCGTTCCAGTTGGGGTCGGCCATGATGGCCTGCCGGGCCACCTCGTTAAAGGCGATGGCCAGGGCCGAGTGCTTAGTGGTGGTAGCCAGGGGCACGGCCGTGCGCACCATGTCCGGGTAGCGCACCGACCATTCCAAGGCCTGCATCCCGCCCATGGAGCCGCCGATCACGCTTAAAAGCCTGGTCACGCCCAGATGTTCGACCAGCCGCTTTTGCGCCTGCACCATGTCGCCGATGGTGATGACCGGAAAGGTCAGACCATACGGCTGGCCCGTGGCCGGATCAGTCGAGGAAGGCCCCGTGGAGCCCATGCAGCCGCCGATGACGTTGGAGCAGATGACGTAGTAGCGGTCGGTGTCGATGGGCTTGCCCGGGCCGATCATGAGGTCCCACCAGCCGGGCTTGGAATCGCCGGGCTCGTAGTAGCCGGCGGCGTGGGAATCGCCGGTGAGCGCATGGAGCACGAGCACGGCGTTGTCGGCCCGTTCGTTAAGCTGGCCGCAGGTCTCGTAGGCCAGGACCACCGGGCCCAGGGCGCGCCCGGACTCGACCGTCAGGGGCGCGCCGGCCTCGGCGACCGTGAAAAACTGCTTTTCCACCCGGCCGACGCTGGTTCCCGATGGGGAATGTTCGATGTATTCGCTCATGAAAGCCTCGTGTCCAGTCTCCTACCAGCCCGGGCGGGAAAGTCAAAGGGCGCGGCTTTTGACTTTCCCGGAATGTGGCGGCAAGAAGACCCCAGCACGGGAGGACGCCATGGACGCAGTGGAGCGACGGGCCGAGTTGCGGGTACGCCCGCCGGGCGACGCCCTGGCCGCCTTTGCCCTATGGCCGGCGGTTGGCCCGGCCCCGGCCCGGCTGTCCGTGGCCGCCCTTGGCCGGCCGGCCGCCTCCCGGCGCGACGGCTGCCGCTTGACGCTGCTCGACGCCTCCTCCATTGGCCTGGGAGTCGAACTGGTCGCGCCGCAAACCGCCCTGACCACCCTGGCCGCCGCGCCGGCCTGGTTTGTCTACCTGACCCTGCGAGAATGCCGTCCCGAAGCCGAAGGCGGACTCCTCTCCCTCCTCTACCATGCCGTCACGGCCCGGCTCCAGCCCTCCCCAGGCGTTCTTTCCGCCGGCCTGCGCCTGACGCGCCAGGGGCGCGGCTGCCCCTTCGAGAAGGCCATCGACTTTTTCGACGTCAGCCGTTTCGGTTCCCCGGACCTGGCCGCCTGGCTCGACGCCCTGGCCCGGGCCGTCGCCCGCCCCGCCCCTGGCGACGGGCCGGGACTTCACCTCGACCGGCTCCTGGAGGAGCCCACTCTCTCGGCCGACGCGCCGATTGTGTACAAGGACGCTCCCCTATGATCGTCATGGTCGGCCTGCTGGTCGTCATCGCCTCGGTGTGCCTGGGTTATCTGATGGAGGGCGGCGTCTTTGGCGTGCTGATGCAGCCCGCCGAATGGGTCATCATCGTCGGCGCGGCCCTGGGGGCCATGCTGGTGGGCTCCACCCGCAACTCCTTCACGCTCATCGTCAAAGGTCTGCCCAAGGCCCTGTTTCCGGCCCACATCGGCCGCGACCACTACATCGAGGCCCTGGTCAGCCTGGCCAAGCTGCTGGTCAAGGTTCGCCGCGAAGGCCTCATGAGCATTGAGGGCGACATCGAACACCCGGAAACCAGCCCCATCTTTTCCCGGGCCGTGCTGCTGTCCAAGGACAAGGCCGCGTTGGCGTTTATCTGCGACACCATGCGCGTCTATCTGGTCAGCGGCGACGCTCAGGAACTCGAACAGCTCATGGACCTCGATCTGGCCGCCATCCACCTGCAAGCCTCCAGCCCGGCCCACAACCTCGGCAAGGTGGCCGAATCCCTGCCCGGCCTTGGCATCGTGGCCGCCGTCCTTGGCGTGGTGCTCACCATGGGCAAGATCAGCCAGCCGCCGGAAGTGCTCGGCCACAGCATCGGCGCGGCCCTGGTCGGCACCTTCCTCGGCGTGCTCCTGTGCTACGGCTT